>CAVIFH010000417.1:0-2289 GCA_963641615.1 bacterium
CCAGAAAATCCAGTGCCGCCTTGCCGACTTCAAAGCTCATAATGGCCCGCTCACCATGATACTTGCCCTGGCTGGCAAAGCAGTAGGAGCAATTGAGGTTGCACGTATGGGCGACATGCAGACACAGAGCTTTGATTACTCCCGCGCTGCGCTGCTTCAGCTGCCCTGCCTTATCCGCATAGGTATCCTCCGTAAAGAGCTGCCCCTGCTCTTTCAGCTGCGCAACCTGTGCGCAGCATTCCCGGATTTCGCTCTCGGTCACATCGGCGCGGTCCGGATATTTTTCCAGAAGAGCCGCTGTGATTTCATCTGGTGTTTTCTCTTCAAACATCTCAATGATGTCATATGCAAGCTCATCTACCACATGAACGGATCCGGAATACGTATCGAGGACAATATTCAGTCCCCCAAGTTTATAACAATGTACCATAAAATCTCCTAAAAAAACGCCGCCGGATGACGGCGGCTGTTTTGATCCTGTAGGCGAAGGAAAAAATTACTTGCTTTCCTTCTTCTCGCACTGCTGGTTGGCAATGCCGCAGCTGGTCTTGCAGGCAGACTGGCAGGAAGTCTGGCATTCGCCGCAGCCGCCGTTCTTTGCACTCTCGCAAAGGTTCTTCGTCTGCAGAGTATGAATGTGGCTCATATTGACACCTCCGTTCCTGTATAGATAAATACTGCACATATACTAGCAGATACAGCCGGGAAAGTCAATCATTTTTCCGCTGATAGAGCATACTTTCAAGTATTAATAGCAACGTGCAAATTTTCTTTTGCTGATTTACAGATGGTCATCTCTCCTTTGCTGCCTGATATCGAAATGGTTTCTTTGAGACGGGTCATATATAATGCTCCTGTTTTCCCTGCTTCCGCTCAAGAATTTCATCTGAATGTGCAAAAGTCAGCAACTGTCTCTTGCCTTTTTTGCTTCTTTCCGATATGATGGAAGAAAAGATCAGATGCACAAAGGAGGAGCTGCATATGTCTGTCTTACATGTCAACAAAGAAAGCTTTGATAAGATCATCGGCCAATCCGCACAGACGGTTCTGGTGGACTTCTGGGCGACCTGGTGCGCACCATGCCGGATGCTTGCACCCATACTTGAGGATGTTGCCGCCGCCCGTCCGGATATCATTGTATGCAAGGTTGACGTCGATGAAGATCGTGACCTAGCGATGAAATACGGTGTTTCAAGCATTCCGACCCTGCTTGTATTCAAAGGAGGCGTCTTAACAAATCAATCCGTTGGACTGATTCAAAAAGGCGAAATTCTCGGGCTGCTCTGATTTCATGATGTTCCCAATGAGGCAGCAGATTCAGTGAATGCCGCAGGCAGATCGGTAAGAAAATAAGCAGAAAGCAGGCACGTCCCTCAAATCGAACAGAGGATGTGCCTGCTTTATCTGCATATGATTTTACTCAGCTGTTCGCACAGCACTGCGCGCCATTTTTTTATAGACAATCGGGAATGCGATTATCTCCGCAATCAGGGTGAGCACCCAGGAAATCGGGTAGGAAATATACAGGCAGTCCAGTGTCTGCACTTCCCGGAAAATCGTAAAAATCCACAGCAGTCTGGAGCCGCATATACCAATGACGGAAATCATCATGGAAAGTGTAGATGCACCCATACCGCGCAGTGCACCACCGGCAGAATCCAGCAGTCCAAAGAGGAAATACGGCGTGGTCGTGAAGAAAATCCGGCGCATGCCAATTTGAAGCGCTTCCTGCGAGTCCGTGATGTAGATATCCAGAAGCGGCTCGCGGAAGAGCGTAAACAGTCCGCCGATGAGCATACCGGAAAGCGTCGCATAAAAGACGCACCACACAAACACCTTTTTTACACGTTCAAACTGATGCGCGCCGACATTCTGCCCAATATAATTTACCGCCGCCTGGTGGAATCCATTCACCGTATTGTAGCAGAAGCCCTCCAGATTAGACACGGCAGAGTTTCCAGCCATTGCCGCTTCACCAAAGGAATTCAGTGAAGACTGAATGATTACATTGGAAATGGAAAATGTTGCCCCTTGAATTCCGGCCGGCAGGCCAATGCGCACAATTTTCTTCAGCTGAGGTGGATAGATCCGCATCTTTTGCGGATAGAATTTACAGGCGTCCTTCCGACGCATCAGTACGACCATAACCGCCACTGCAGATAAAACCTGAGAAATCACGGTTGCCCACGCGACACCTGCCACATTCATATTAAATGCAGCCACAAACACTACATTTAGAATGACATTGAGCACGCCCGCTGCCATCAGGATAACCATCGGGCTCTGTGT
>CAVIFH010000418.1:0-2288 GCA_963641615.1 bacterium
TCCTAACTTCGAGAATGTTTCCAGCTTGGATTCCGGAACATTTAAGCCACACATAGCAGCAAGGTCGGAGGCAACTTTTTCCCAGGCTCCGGAATTGTTGTCATCATTTTTGGACGGAAACTTTGCAATCCACAGCTGCCCGTCAGGATCCACAATGGTAGCCTTGGGACGTGCGCCGCCCAGGGAAGAGCCGGGACGGAGCAGTTGGTTCAGCCATTTTTCATCCAGAGTCACATTGTCATTTTCAAACCGGCGGGATGCCTCTTCCAATGTGCGCAGGGTAGCCCAAGGCGGGGTGGCTGTTTCCTGATCATTGGAGAGAAAATCGCCGTCGGACTCAAGCTTGAAACGGAGCCCGCCCATACGCGTTTCGTCATAGACACCAAGCAAATAATCGCTGTTTAACAGTTTGCGTGGTTTGCGCTTTTCTTTCTCGGCAAGAATCCGCTCTTTCTTCATCATCAGGACACGTCCCCAACGATCGGGAGAGGCATCCGCGAACAGGCCAAATATGGATCGGTTGCTGGGGAACTGTCTGCCTCCATAGGGCATCAGATCCGGGTCAAGAAATCGGGAGGCCGAAACTTGCGAAAGCCAGCAATCGTCATATTCAAATGAATATGCTTCTCCGCCGCGGATATTATCCACATAAAGATAGCCCAAAAGGATCGGCTCCGCATGGCTGAAATGGTCATAGACAAGGATTTGCCTTGATGAATTTGACATATATCACTTTCCCCTTTTGGTGGCACGCTTCCTTGTCAGCAGGTTCAAATCCTGAAGCTTTCGACCCATGGCATCATCCTTGGCGACAAGCAGCAAATCTGTATCCATATTGTTGAGAGCGTGCAAAACCGAAGCATAAATTCCCATCGCTACGGAAGGATTGCCCTGCTCGACTTTCCACAGCGACGCACGACTGATTCCGGCACGTTCCGCGACCAGCTCTGCCGGTAAGTCTCTCCGCAAGCGTGCCAATTTTATTTGTTCCCCCATCTCAGAAAGAATTGCTTCTGTGGCCGGGACTAAATTATACGGTGTTTTACGCATGTTAAAAGCTCCTAGCTTGCATTAACTGCTATGATTATAAACAAAATTGGCTATAAAGTCAATAATATAAAACTTTATTTTTGACTGCAAGCTTTTTTCAACATGGTGCTGCCGTAATATGCAATGACCTCCGGTTTGCAGAGGCGTGGATTTACCTGCGTGATATGGGCGAGCATCTTATCACAAGGCAGAAATTGACGCATGCAAATGGAGGTCATCAAATAAAGTTACAATATGGTTTATGTCAGAATGGATGATGATAAAGAGAGTTTTCTCTTAGCTGCTGCACAGCGGAAGACCTGCTGCATTTTTATGAGCCGAGTTTGCAGTGCTCACGCGTTTTCACAGCGGGTATCTGTAAGTGTCCTCTATGCTTTCTTTTCCTTCAGCAGCGTCCTGATGTATTGTTACGGCATCACCCCCCTGAGACCCGGCGATCCTCTTGCTTAATGCGATTTCTGTCATAAACCCTCCGGCTCTGTACAATACGGGTTACGGGCGAGACACCATTCCAGGAGCCTCGTTTCGATGCATAAAATTTACGTTGTTCGCTTTTGCTTTGCTTTCCGAGAGGCGTCATTTCCATTTTTGTTATCAGCTCCTTTCAACGCTTCCATGGAATCCATGAGGGCTGCTATATCTTCTTCATAGTTTGGATACCCGCAAAGGCTCATACTTTTCTTCAGATCCTCCAAGGCCGCGAGAAATTCAGCCACGTCCTTCTTCCTCACATGGCAAAAGATTGCGAGATACGGAGATCCTTCTTTCCCATATTCATTCTCAAACCAAACCCTTACCCCATGCCGGATAAACACCTGGTCTGCCAGGTATGGGTAAACATCAAAGAACATGAAATAGTTATACCGCAGGGAGAACTTCTCAATCGTCCAATACAGGTTGTCTCTCAAAATGACCTCCAATTTCACATTTTCTATTGATTTTTTCGATTTGTTCTGTTATTTTATAATATCACTTTCTTGAAGGAGGCGGTTTTCATGCCCAAGAAGGTCTTCCCTGTGATTGACTTAGTCGCTACGGGGGACAACATTCGGCGACTGCGTATTGAACGCGGCCTGTCGGTTCGGGACTTGCAGAGCTACTTCGGCTTTGATGAGCCTCGGGCAATCTACAAGTGGCAAAAAGGTGAAAGCCTTCCCACGGTAGATAATCTGTACGCGCTGGGGAATCTTTTTGAGGTTCCGATGGATCAGATCCTGGTTACCGCTGAGGTAAAAATG
>CAVIFH010000419.1:0-2287 GCA_963641615.1 bacterium
TTTGTCAAGCCCTTTTTTAAGAACTTTTTAATTTTCCGTGTACGGCCTTCGCCGCACACCCGCCTGCCTCATGACAGCTTGCCTATACTAGCACTCCACTTCCCTTTTGTCAACTGTTTTTTCATTTTTTCGCGGCATATAATGGAAGCCACCAAAGTGCTCCAACGGACTGGGAATCCAATACCCAGCGGGTTAAGCGGCCTTGATGGCTTCACTTACAATGATAATATAGTCAATTCAAATTTCAAGCGGGAATTCCTCGCTTGAGCGCTCCCTGATTTTGGATGATGCCGCCAGTCAGCCTGGAAATACTTCGCAGTACTGCCCGGCACTCAGCCACACAAACATGTCAAGGATACAGCGCTCCAAGTTCTTTGAGAATCATCCCTCGTCGTCAATCAGGCCATAGCCGCCGTCATTTCTCTTGTAAACCACTGCGAAGGTTCCGCCATTATCCTCGTCCCGAAACGCGAAGAAATTATGCTCAAGCAAATTCATCTGCAGGACGGCCTCTTCTCTGGTCATCGGGCGCAGATTAAAATGCTTGATTCGCGTAATGGTCAAATCCTCCTCCGCATCCTCCGGCACAAACGATGTTTCCTCCTGCACGCTTCTCACGAAGGCATCCTGACGCAGCCGCCGCGCCAAACGGGTCTTGTTCTTGCGGATCTGACCTTCAATTGTAGCGACTGCAGCATCGATTGATGCAAACATGTCGGATGTGCTCTCCGTTGCGCGGAACCATGTGCCTGCGCCGTGAACTGTCAATTCAGCGTTATTCCTGTTCTTTTCAACAGAGAATACAATTAAAGCTTCCGCATCCTCATCAAAATAACGTGCCAGCTTGGTTACCTTTTTCTCCGCATACTGATGCACCTTTTCTGGAAGCTTTACTTTCTTTTCGCTATACTGGAATTTCATATACGACAGCTCCTTTCATTCGCACCGGCTCGTTTCCGGTTGTATTAACTATACCATGAATTCCTGTATTCGGCAAGGGTAATTTGTTCATATTATACACATGTTTCAGTGGGTGCCCCGGCAAGCACTGCATAAACTTATTGCAAGTTATTGCAAGAGAGAATATCCTATGCTATAATTTTCCCAAAAGAGGAAGGGATTTGTTGCAAATGAGCAAAGCCGATGAAATATACCGCGCAACCTGCCGAGACATTCTGGAGAACGGATTTTCCGACGAGAACCTGGATGTGCGTCCGCATTGGGCAGACGGGACACCTGCACACACCATAAAGAAATTCGGAGTCGTTAACCGCTATAATCTGGCGGAGGAATTCCCGATTATGACATTGCGCCGCACCTACTGGAAGAGCGCCGTCGATGAGCTTCTCTGGATCTGGCAGAAAAAATCGAATCGTATCTGCGATCTGGGGAGCCACGTCTGGGATGAATGGGCTGGTGAAGACGGCACCATCGGCAAAGCCTATGGCTACCAGCTCGGCATTAAGCATCAATACAGGGAAGGGATGTTTGACCAGGTGGATCGGGTGCTGTACGACTTAAAGCATAACCCGGCATCCCGGCGGATTCTCACAAATATTTACAACTTTCAGGATCTGCATGAGATGAATCTGTACCCGTGTGCGTACTCCATGACATTTAACGTCACGGGGAACACACTCAACGTCATCCTCAACCAACGCAGTCAGGATATGCTCACCGCCAACAACTGGAATGTGGTGCAATATGCCGTTCTGACGCATATGTTTGCGCAGGTTTCCGGCTTAAAGGTCGGCGAACTTGTGCACGTTATTGCCGACTGCCATATCTATGACAGGCACATTCCGGCTGTAAAAGCGATGCTGGAATTGGAAGGCTACGACGCTCCTGATTTTGAGATAGACAGCACAGTTACGGATTTTTACAGTTTTACCAAGGACTCCTTCCGAATGGAGCACTACAGGTATCATCCTTTTCCGTTTGAAATTCCGATGGCAATTTGAGGTCAGCTATGGATTTAATTGCAGCAGTATATGACGATTGGGGAATTGGGTGCAACGGCACCCAGCCAATCACGCTCTCTGCCGATCGAAAATTTTTTCGGCAGACAACAAAAGGTGCGACGGTCATCGTTGGCCGACGTACAGTTGATGACTTTCCGGGGAAGCAGCCGCTGCCCGGTAGGAAAAATGTGATGCTCAGCCGGAATAGCACACAGTCTGACGGCTTTTCAGTATGCCGCACTCCCGAGGAAGCCGCGCTGCTTACGCAATCCGATGAGAAAGTCTTTGTCATCGGCGGCGGCACGGTTTACCGCTCCATGCTGCCA
>CAVIFH010000420.1:0-2282 GCA_963641615.1 bacterium
GTATCAATACAGGGAAATGCAGGTTCTGGTAAATCAGTTATATGTAAAAAACTCTTAAAAGGCAAAGAATTCATATTAGCTACAAGAGCAGAAAATTTATCTACGGGAAAGAGAATAAACGATTTGTGGGATTGCGACGTAGAGGATGCAATCCTTTGGTTGGAAAACAAGCCACTATATATTTTTATTGATGCTATAGAATTTATTGTTGATTGTGGTGATAACGCAATTCTGTTATTACAAGAGATATATAGGCTTGCAGATAAATACAACAATGTATATGTTGTTACTTCGTGCAGAACTGCTGACGGTTCTGCATTTATGAAGATAAATACAAAATATAGAATCAAAACATATGAGATTCCAGATTTGACTAAAGAAGAGATTGATAAGGTAGCACAAAAATATCCCATCATTTTTACTTTGAATCAAAATAAAACATATTCGGCGTTATTGAGTGTTCCATTTTATCTTAATTTAATTATTTCGGGAGGATTTGTAGAAGAAAATATTGATGATGAGAATAATTTTAGAAATCTTATATGGGATAGAATTGTATGTTTAAAAGATAAATGTAGAAAATACGGTATTTCACAAAGTGATATTAGAGAAACTGTTGAGCATATTGTTTTTGAACGTGCTAGATGCTTTGTTGTTGGTGTTGATAGCGATATTGTTGATAGCAATATTCTAGAGGCGTTAAAATCTGAAGGGGTTATTGTGTCAGACGGCACATTGTGGTAGGTGGTAAACGCATTTTATTTTCGGCGAAACTTCCTACCCGATTGTGCCGTACCGGAACTCACCGCAGATTCCTGACGGCTTGACCGCACACTGTTGTAGTCTTGTTTGAGAGGCAGGCAGCCACCTGCCCGCTTTTGAAACAAGGCCATGACATGCGTCATGACCTTTGAAATGTACTTTGAAAACTTCATCAATAAAGCCCCTGGTTATCGACCGCAGCACGGATGATCTCGGCATCGATGACCTGATGCCCCTGCTGGGATCCTATGGTCAGGGCATCGGTCATGAGATTATCGATCAGACGCGGATTCCCCTGGGTGAAGCTGTGGGCAGCTGCAAGAGCTGCCTGGTCCATGATGGCAGCAGATGCACCTGCCAGCTGGAGTTTGTGTAGGATGTACTTGGCAACTTCTTCATCGGACAGACCGTTGTAGTTGTAATGGACGGTGATGCGCTGCCGTAATGCTTCATGAACCGGTTTGCGCAGGGTATCATTCAGATGGGATTCACCGCAAAGGATCAGGGTGAAATAATTCACGGAGTCGTAACCATAATTCATGAGCATCTTGATGTCATTCAGGATTCCGGTATTCAGATACTGGGCTTCATCAATGGCAAGCAGAAGCGGCTGGCGTTTTTCTTTGTAGAGATACGTGATCTGTTCCTGAATGGACTTGAACATCCCGGTTTTTCCGCCCTTGTCAGAGACTCCAAGGATAGCACACAGCTGCTTGTAGAAATCCGCAACGCTGATTGTGGACAGACACAGGTATTCCATGTGGAAAAGGCTGGGGTTCAGCCCTGCGGCAAAACAGCGCAGGCAGAAGGATTTTCCCATGCCGGGTCTTGCTGTAAATACCCCGATTCCCCGGATATCCTTGAGGTAATTGAGCCGGTTTGTCATCTCGGTAAAGTCCTTAGAAATGAAATGGTCTTTTTCTTTCAGCTGCTGTTTGTCAAACGGGTTAAATGACAGTCCGTAGAAGGAATTGAACATCAGCCCTCACCTCCGATCCTGGAATAATCGATGGTTGGATTGTTACGCTTCGTGTGGCAGTTTTCATTGCGGTTGGTACGGTGGATTGGAAACTTCTGGTCTTCAAAAAGAAGGAAGGCTGTGTCCATGTCATCCGGAAGGAAGCGGATATCTACCGTGGCTGAGATAAACTGCATCGGGACATCGTAGCTGGTTTTCCCAATCGTGATGGTAGAGTCCTTGCGAACTTTTCGTGTGATACGATTGTAGAAGCAGTCATTCAGCCACTCGCGGGACTGTGGCTTGCGGGGATGATCCTTCGATGCTTCGTAGCGGTCCAGAGGCACACCGTCAATGCCACGGTGGAACGTGGTGTTGTAGGAACGCATGTAATCACGCAGAAGGCTATTGAACTGCGTTAACGAGGTGATCGAGGCAATATCCAGCGTGTACAGCCAGCGCTCCTTGAGAGTTCGGAAATGGCGCTCTACCTTGCCCTTGCTGGCTCCGTCACGGACGCGGGTATGCAAAAGAAGGATTCCGAGAGATACGCAGATCATGG
>CAVIFH010000421.1:0-2259 GCA_963641615.1 bacterium
GTATCCAGCATCTCATTGGCATGCAAATTAAGCTCCTGGGCCTTTTCGCGATTTTTCAGGCTCTTGGTATTGATAAATACATTCAGGGAAGCTGCCTGAAGGGCCGCCTTGCAGCAGACCGCGCCGCAGCCTGCGTCGGAAACAGCCAGCCGGCTGCCTTTTGCCGCAAAAACTTCAATTGCGTCAATTGCTTTGCAGCACAGTTCCATAATGTGCATCGGCACACCGCATGCCGTAATGGTTGCATCCTCCAGAATGGCATCCCGGTTCGGGTCGTCTTTTGGAATGCCGTATGCCTTTGCCAGGGGAACAAAGCCCTTGTCATCCGCTTCTACCTGGTCAAGGAGTTCTTTCTGAAGATCATCGCAGACTGCCTTCAGTGCAACAATTTCCGCTTCCACATCGGCATATTTCTTTTTGCCAACGGTGAGTGAACCCACCATATTTCCGAGGGCTGTGCCGATTGCGCCAACCAGAGCTGCCGCGCCGCCGCCGCCGGGTGCCGGTGCGTTAGATGCCAATACATCCACAAATGTACGGCAGGATTCCATTGTCATATCCATGCTTTTGTCTCCTTTATTCGCGTCAAAGTACTTTTCGCTTTTCTCGCAAACAAAGGCAGGCGGGGACTCCGCCTGCCCTTGCAGGGATAGCTATTATCGGATAAGCTTAGAACAGTCCGGAAATCTTGCCGGTGTCATCCACATCGATGCGCTCTGCAGCCGGTACCTTCGGCAGACCGGGCATGGTCATGATCTCGCCGGTCAGCGCAACCAGGAAGCCAGCGCCGGCGGAAACCTTTACATTGCGCACGGTCACGGTAAAGCCAGTAGGTGCACCGAGCTTGGTCTGATCATCGGTGAAGGAGTACTGGGTCTTTGCCATGCAGATGGGCATCTTGTCATAACCGAGGTCGGTCAAGGTCTTAATCTGCTTTTCTGCATTGGCAGTGAAGTTCACGCCGTCGCCATGATAAATCTTCTTGACGATGTCCTCAATTTTCTCCTTGATGGGCTTATCCAGCTCATAAGAGAAGGTAAAGTCATTGGGCTGCTCGCACAGACGGATAACTTCCTTTGCGAGTGCGATGCCGCCTTCGCCGCCCTTGCCCCAAACCTCGGACAGAGCAACATTGACGCCCAGTTCCTTGCACTTGCTCTCAACCAGAGCAAGCTCGGCCTCTGTATCCTGGGGGAAGCGGTTGATGGCAACCACGCAGGGCAGCTTATAAACCTTGGTAATGTTCTCAACATGGCGAAGCAGATTCGGCAGGCCCTTCTCCAGTGCCTCCAGATTCTCAATGCCGGTCTCGGTCTTCGGTACACCGCCGTTGTACTTCAGTGCACGGACCGTTGCGACGATAACCACGCAGCTGGGCTTCAGGCCAGCCATACGGCACTTGATATCCAGGAACTTCTCAGCGCCGAGATCGGCACCGAAGCCGGCCTCAGTGATGGTGTAGTCGGAGAGCTTCAGTGCAACCTTGGTAGCGGTGACGGAGTTGCAGCCGTGCGCGATGTTCGCGAAAGGACCGCCGTGTACGAAGGCAGGGGTGTGCTCCAAAGTCTGAACCAGATTGGGCTTCAGTGCATCCTTCAGCAAAGCGGCCATAGCGCCCTGTGCGTGCAGATCCCCTGCGGTGACGGGCTTGCCGTCACGGGTATAAGCAACGACCAAGCGAGCCAGGCGAGCCTTCAGATCCGTAATATCGGAAGCAAGGCACAGCACAGCCATAATCTCAGATGCAACGGTGATATCGTAGCCGTCCTCACGGGGCATGCCGTTTGTCTTGCCGCCCAGACCGTCTACTACGAAACGGAGCTGACGATCGTTCATGTCAACGCAGCGGCGCCATACGACCTGGCGAGGATCAATGTTCAGAGCATTGCCCTGATAAATGTGGTTATCCAGCATAGCAGCAAGCAGGTTGTTTGCCGCGCCGATTGCGTGGAAGTCACCGGTGAAGTGCAGGTTGATATCCTCCATAGGGACAACCTGTGCGTATCCGCCGCCGGCTGCGCCGCCCTTGACACCAAATACAGGTCCCAAAGAGGGCTCACGCAGAGCAACGAGGACATTCTTATTCAGCTTGCGCATGCCATCTGCCAAGCCAACCGTCGTGGTTGTTTTGCCTTCGCCGGCAGGGGTGGGGTTAATGGCGGTGACCAAGACCAGCTTGCCGTTGGGCTTGTCTGCCATGTCCTTCAGGATATTGTAGTCAACCTTTGCCTTATACTTGCCGTACTGCTCCAGATACTT
>CAVIFH010000422.1:0-2222 GCA_963641615.1 bacterium
CGAAAATTCACCGTATGCCCCATATACTCCGGCTTGGAGAGGATCTGTCCCACGACATAGCCGCTCCAGTTATAGGGATTTGAAAATTCCTCTTTGCTTTTCCAGATACCCTTGCCCTGCTTGCCGAAGTACACGGCAGGCGTTTCCACCTTATCCTCAAAGAGAATCCGGGCGATATCGTAGGGGCCTTTGCCCTCAATGGTCAATCGGAAAATGCGTCGCACCACGGCGGCAGCTTCTTCGTCGATCAGCCAATGGTATTTGTTCTCCGGGTCTTTCTTGTAGCCATAGATGGCGCAGTTGGTGGTAGGCTTGCCGGATTCTCCCTTGATCCGGATGGCGGTTTTCTGCTTGCGGCTCAGATCGCGCAGATACCACTCGTTCATAATGTTTAGGAAGGGGGCGAACTCATTGCTGTTCTGATCATTGCTGTTCTGATCATCGCTGTCCACGCTGTTGGCAATGGCGACAAAGTGGACGCCGTGCTGCCGGAAAAACACTTCCGTGTAAAAGCCGGTTTGCAGATAGTCACGCCCCGCCCGGCTCATATCCTTGACGATCACATGGGCAACCTTGCCTGCCTCAATATCCGCGATAAGCTGCTTCCATGCCGGACGCTCAAAATTGCCGCCGCTCCAGCCGTCGTCTGTATAGTGGCGGCAGTTGGTGTAGCCTCTCTGCTGGGCATAGCTTTCGAGGTATTTTTTCTGATTCACGATGGAATTGCTATCCCCGGCGTTGTCATCGTCGCGGGACAGCCGCTCATAGAGAGCGGTAATTTTGCTTTCAGTCTGTTTCACGCTCATGATGCGCTCCTTTCAGACTGTCGGCTCATTTGTGGCAGCTCCATTATATCACAGGTTCCGTCGTTTGTAACCATATCATTGCGTACAATCCGCAAAATTTTATCCTCCATGGTCTCGCCGCCGTTTTCGTTGAACACGACTCTGACCTTGTAGGTGGTGCCGCCGATCCGGCGAATGATAAACTGTTCTCGTTTGTTCTGCTCCATAGGCATCCTCCTTGCGTGATTGGTTGGTTTTTGATATAATGTGGTTGGTTCCGTTGGCTGTAAGCCAACCGTGTCTTTCTGTTGGTTTTCCATGCTCCATATCCTCCTTTTCTTTGCTGATGGCTCGGAAAGTAATCTGTGTAACTTATGCTAAGATTACTTCCTCTACTAATAGGAGAAATACGGGGTGTAAATCGGAACTGTTTTTGAAAAAAAGAAAAATATTTTTTCGGGGAGGTGAAGCTGTCGTGGAACCATGGGAGGATGAACTGCTGCCGGATGATGATTTTTCCGATGAGGAAGAAGATGCCGAGGAGCAAATTGAGGAAACCGACCTTGAAATGGATGCGGACGGCTTTGCCGATTGGGAGGATGCGTCTGACGGTGCGCCGGAGGACGAGACGCTGGAAGAGGCTCTTGCAGAGGAACGCACGCTGGAGCTGGAGAGCGATCTGGAGCAGGACGAGCACCCCAGAGACTATACTGCCGAGCTGGAGGACGAGGCGGAAGAAGCTGCACCCACCAGTGAGAAGCGGCTCAAGCGGGAAATTCGCGCCGAGGCTCTGCGGCGGCTGGAGGAAGCGGCCCGGACAGAATCGGATTTTCTGACTGTGGTAGACGAGTGGAACAAGCTGGACAGGAACCGGGAGCGCCGGGAGCGTGACCACGAAAACCTGCGCGGGGACGTTCCGTTGGAGTTTCAGGCTGTGCCTGATCCGAAAATCGCCCCACTGTGGATGAATCTGCCAAGGTTTCGTCAGCTCTGTCAAGGAAACTTTCTCGACATCATCTTCTCATGCCCCTACGAGCTGCACGAGCTGACAGCAAACCGCTTTCTTTCCAAGCTCTTTTTTACCCTCAGTGATGAGCAGAAGGAGGTGCTGTATTACCTGTTCGTTAAGCAATACAGCACCACAAGGCTTGCGGCCATCCGTGGGCAATCCGACCGGAATATCCGAAAGCTGCGGATGACCATTCAGAAAAAACTGCAAAAGCAGATGTACGAGCATCTGAGTGAAAAGCTGGAAAACGATCATGGACTTACCCTGCGGGAGCGCGAATTCATAGCAGAATATGAGACGCTGCTGCAAACCATGGGCAAGGATGCCTTGATCCGCAGGGAAAACAAAACCAAGCCGAGAAAAAAGAAAGCCACCCTTGACGATGCCAAGGACGGTTGATACAATAGTAATATGGTTAATATATAGAT
>CAVIFH010000423.1:0-2218 GCA_963641615.1 bacterium
CCAGTGAAGTGCTCCCTTTGGTCGCGAATAGGAGTCGCTTACGCGACGGATTAAATTAAATGAGTGGTTGCGGAGAGACCATCCCAAACTTTGTGTAAACCAAGATCATGGTGTAAAATAGGAGCACAAAGATGGAGGTAAGCACAATGGCAAGAAAAACACGGAGTCCCGAAGAAAATGAGCGGCGAGCAAAAATCCGGGAGCTGCTGCAGGTCGCCAACGTAAGCAGCATGGATGACATCCAGGCACTGTTCAAGGACACCATAGCAGAGTTCCTGGAAAACGGTCTGGAGACCGAGCTGGAGGAACAGTTGGGCTACGGCCGGTATGATTACCAGCACAAGGACACCGACAACAGCCGAAACGGACACAGCAGCAAGACGCTGCGGACCAGCTTTGGCGATGTTGAGGTCTCCGTCCCCCGTGATCGAAAAAGTGAATTTGATCCAATCATTCTGAAGAAGAATCAGACCAGTATCAGTCAGGACATTGAGGCAAAGATCATTTCTATGTATTCTAAGGGCATGACTACCGGCGACATTGAAGCTCATGTGCGGGATATCTATGGTGTAGAGGTCTCGGATACCACGATCAGCCGTATTACGGATAAGATCCTTCCCAAGGCAAAGGAGTGGCAGCAGCGGCCTCTGGAGGCGATCTACGCGGTTGTCTTTCTGGACGCGATTCATTATCATGTCCGCAGTGAGGGGCAGATCGTAAAAAAGGCTGTCTACATCGCCATCGGTATCGATCTCGATGGTCGGAAGGATGTCCTGGGTATGTGGGTTGGCGAGAATGAGAGCGCAAAATTCTGGGCTACCGTACTCAACAGCCTGAAAAACAGGGGTGTTGAGGATATTTTCATTGCCTGCACGGACAATTTGAACGGCTTTTCTGCGGCGATTGAGGCAGTGTATCCGAAGACGGAAATCCAGAACTGCATCATTCATCAGCTTCGGAACTCCAGCAAATATGTGGCCTACAAGGACTTAAGGGCGCTGATGGCCGACCTAAAGGCCGTCTACGGCGCAGTGGACGAGCCCGCCGCGCTGGACGCGCTGGATGTTTTTTCTGAGCACTGGGATAAGAAGTACCCCAAGATTTCTCAGTCCTGGAGGGCCAACTGGGCGAATCTCAGTACCTATTTCAAGTTCCCGCAGGAGCTCCGTCGGCTGATTTACACCACAAATACGATTGAGGGATTCAACCGTCAGCTCCGAAAGGTCACGAAATCCAAATCTGTGTTCCCCACGGATGACAGCCTGTTCAAGATGCTGTATCTGGCTATGACGGACATCACGAAAAAGTGGACGGGCCGTCGGCAGGATTGGAGTCAGATTCACGCACAGCTGGCAATTTATTTCGAGGATCGGATGCCCGATTAACACCAGCCAGGCGCGGAGGTCAAGGGTTTCCGCACAGCTATGCGCTGTGCTTCAATGAACGGCGGTGAAACCGCCGCCCTTGACATCCGTCCTGTCGGGCGCTATGCTGTAGACAAGGCGGCATCGGACACAGCCGATGCCACCTTGAAAATATGATCCTGTTTTGCTCCGGGTTAGAGGTTTACACAAAATTTGGGGGAGACCCTTAAAGCCTCAGCACACTCCGATGCAGAAAAGGCTGTATTTGCTCCCATTTCCTTTGCCAGATCACGAAGGGTGTCCATCGTGTTGACGGTCTGGCCATCCACAGTAGACATGGATTCTGTTGTTGCTCCCATCGTAGCCTGTACTTGGCTCATCGCTGTATCGAAGTCAGATGTGGTCTTTATCGCAGCAGCACCAAGTCCGCTAACAGCGGCAGTGACTGGGAGAAGCTTTGTTCCAACGCCGGAGATGGTATTTCCAACAGTTTCAAGCTTGCCACCGACTTCCTCAATCTTTGCAAGAGCAGCATTGGAATTTACTGCTTCCTGTGCAAGCTTCTGCAGTTCCTGTTCAATCTCAATGATCTCTCTTTGCAGAGCATCATATTTATCTGCACCAAGGTCACCATTTTCCATCTGGGTCTTGGCTTGCTCCTGGGCAGACTTTAAGGCATCCAGCTTTTCCTTGGTGGTACCGATGGCATCCTTCAGAAGTTTCTGTTTCTGAGTCAGCAATTCCGTATTGGTTGGGTCTAGCTTCAGTAATTTATTTACATCTCGCAGGGAAGACTGCGTAGTTTTGATAGAAGAATTGACGCTCTTTAGCGCCTTATCAAGGCCAGTGGTATC
>CAVIFH010000424.1:0-2187 GCA_963641615.1 bacterium
GCGGATGATGTAGTCCTGTTTTGTCAGACCCGAAAGCTTGACGAAGGTCTCCAGCTGCGCGTCCTCCTCCGGCGACACACGGAACGCTACGGTCTTGTTGCGCCAACGGTTGTGGTTGTCTCTGTTTTTCAATGACATGGTCAATTTCTCCTCTCGATATTCAGCTTTTCAGCCATTTCCTTCTGTACGGTTGGGAACAGATGCGCATAACGGTAAGTGATTTCCACGCTTTCATGCCCTAAACGATTGCCGATCGCAACGGCGGAATACCCCATGTTGATGAGCAGGGAAACATGGCTGTGTCGCAAGTCATGGATTCGGATGACCTTGACGCCGGCCTCCTTGCAGCCAAACTCCATGCCGCGCTTCAGCGTGTGCTTCGTCAGCGGAAAGAGTCGGCTGTTAGGCTCCAGACCGTATAACTGCTTGAAGTAGTCCTGCATCTCGTCACAGAGGAAATCCGGGATCTGAATCACACGGTTGCTTTTCTTCGTTTTCGGCGTGGTAATGACATCTTTACCCTGCAAACGCTGATATGACTTGTTGATGCGGAGCGTCTTCTTTTCAAAATCAAAGTCTGCAGGGGTGAGGGCCAGTAACTCACCCTCGCGGATACCGCACCAGTACAGAATCTCAAAAGCGTAGTAAAGCATCGGCTTGTCCATCATGACATCGATAAACTTGAGATACTCCTCCTTCGTCCAGAACAGCATTTCTTTCGGCTGCTCGCCTCCCATGGTACCGGCCTTCGCCGCAGGATTAACCTGCAGACCGTAATACTTTATGGCGTGGTTGAAAATGCAGCTGAGTTGGGTGTGCACATTTTTGAGGTAATCCGGCGAATAGGTTTCGCCGTCCGTCTTCGTGATCTTTCGAATTTCATTCTGCCAGTCAATAACGTCACGCGCGGTGATTTCCGACAGTTTGCGCTTCTTGAAGTACGGCAGAATCTTCGTTCGAATGATGTGCTCTTTGCTGAGCCAGGTGTTGAGCTTCAGCTTGGGCTTCACATCTTTCTCATATAGTTCCACAAAGCTTTCAAAGCTCATGTTCACATCGGCCTGCTTCTGCATCAGGAACTCACGCTCCCAGGCTTGAGCATCCTTCTTTGTGGCAAAGCCGCGCTTCAGCTTCTGCTGACGCTCCCCGCGCCAGTCTGTGTACCGGAACTGCACATACCATGATCCGTTCCTCTTGTCCTTGAATGCTGCCATCTTATCCCTTCCTTTCCGCTTGTTCTCTTGTTCCGTAGAACTTCTCGTGGAAGAACTTACGATCGATTCGGCCCGCAATGGTGATGCAGCCGGTCTTTCGAAGTTCTTCGTTCATCTCTCGGATGAGCTTATAAGCATAGGGAACGGATACGCCCAGTTCCTCAGCCACCTCATCCACACGCATGAAAATTTCTCCTGCCATAAACAATGACTCCTTTCACATATTAAGCTAATCTGTTTAGCTTATCTGCATTATACTATACAATACTGTTTAAGTCAAGTGAGCTTGTAGAAAAATCTTAAACAATTTTGTTTTGAATTATCTTGACATTCCTAAGCATATCTGCTATATTCATTATCGAAGACAACAGACACAGGAGATGACCATTATGGCGATTGGTGAACGCATCCACTTTTTCCGCATCATGCGGGGCATGACACAGAAGTATCTCGGCATGGCACTTGGTTTTCCGGAGAAATCCGCCGATGTGCGGCTTGCCCAATACGAAACAGGGACAAGAACTCCTAAATCAGATGTTACCGAAGCCCTGGCACAGGTACTCGATGTGTCACCCAAAGCTCTGGATGTTCCGGATATAGACTCCTACATCGGACTTATGCACACGCTGTTTACGTTGGAAGACCGTTATGGTCTGGAAGTTTGTGAAATCGATGGGGAAGCACATCTCCGAGTCAAATTCCGTCAAGGCCGTGATGCCGAACAGCTGAGTCAGATGCTCGAAGCCTGGCAAGAGCAAGCGGCTAAGCTTGCCGCAGGCGAGATCAGCCGCGAAGAGTACGACTGTTGGAGATATCACTACCCAGATCTTGACACCTCCGGCCAGTGGCACAAGGTCACGCCGTCCCAGGGACTGAGCGATATGCTCATCGACGAACTCTAAAAGAACACCGCCGAAAAATAACAAAAGGCTCTGCCGAACTTTCTTTTACAGAAAGTCGACAGAGCCTTTTT
>CAVIFH010000425.1:0-2173 GCA_963641615.1 bacterium
GTCAGTATCCTGAGCTACAGTGATACCCTTGTAATCAACGAACACAACGGAAGTCGCATTCTGAATCTTGTTGGTCAGGGAATCAACAACTGCCTTTTTACTCTCAAGAACCTTTGCGTTGGGCATAAATTTCACCTCCGAAAATAAAAAATCTTCCTGCCATAAGACAGAAAGACACACAATAAAATCTTATCAGGCGTCCCTCGGCAGGAATTACGCACGACACGTGCACCTGCTGTCTTTGGCAACGGACATATTTTAGCACAAAAGAAATTTTTGTCAAGAATTTTTTTCGGTTAAAAGCAATCCCCGGGGCGGATAGGATCCGACTCCCGGGGGGAAATAATACCAATATGTATCTTACAGATACTTCGCAGTGGATACCTTCACGCCGGGGCCCATTGTGGAGGCAACGGTGCAGGAGCGAATGTACTGGCCCTTGGCAGCGGCGGGCTTTGCCTTCACGACAGCCTTAACCAGTGTATCCATATTTTCGGTCAGCTTGTCAGCACCGAAAGAAACCTTGCCGATGGGGCAGTGGATGATGTTGGTCTTGTCCAGACGGTACTCCACTTTACCTGCTTTGATTTCCTTAACGGCAGCTGCAACGTTCGGAGTGACGGTTCCGGCCTTGGGGGACGGCATCAAGCCCTTGGGGCCCAAAACCTTACCAAGACGGCCTACAATACCCATCATGTCGGGGGAAGCAACTACGACATCAAAGTCAAACCAGTTTTCCTTGGTGATCTTTTCAACAAGATCCATTCCGCCGACATAATCCGCACCGGCTTCCTTTGCCTCGTCTACCTTTGCGTCCTTTGCAAAGACCAGCACCCGGCGGGTCTTGCCGGTACCATTGGGAAGAACGACAGCACCGCGAACCTGCTGGTCAGCGTGGCGGGAGTCAACACCCAGCTTGATGTGAATTTCAACAGTCTCGTCAAACTTTGCGGCAGAGCCCTTGACGACAAGGCCGAGAGCCTCGGTGGGCTCGTACTGAACAGAGCGGTCAATCAGCTTTGCGCTCTCTTTATATTTCTTTCCTCTAAACAATTTATTATCCTCCTTAAAGTGGTGATGCGGAATAATCCTCCCACATTTCCGGAATGAATTTCCGGACCAACAAACAATCAGTCAACAACAACGACGCCCATCGAGCGGCAAGTGCCAGCAACCTGGCTCTCAGCAGCCTCGAGAGAAGAGACGTTCAAATCGGGCATTTTTGTTTTGGCAATCTCGGAAACCTGAGCCTTGGTGATGGTGCCAACCTTTGTCTTGTTGGGAACACCGGAGCCCTTATCCAGACCGATGGCCTTCATGACCAGCATGGGGGTCGGAGGAGTCTTTGTGATGAAGGTGAAGCTGCGATCCGCGTAGACGGTGATAACTACGGGAATCTTGTAGCCTTCCATATCCTTCGTGCGTGCGTTGAATTCCTTAATGAATGCGGCAATGTTTACACCGTGCTGACCCAGTGCCGGGCCAACGGGGGGAGAAGCGGTTGCTTTTGCTGCGTTGATCTGCAGCTTGATAATACCGGTAACTTTCTGTGCCATAACAAGCACCTCCTGAATAAAATGTGGTAATATGCGCTCTGCGCATTTCTTGCGGGGCTTTCACCCCTCCCACGTTCCGGCCGGAAGAACCGACCCGATGCGTCTATTGGGAAATAAGCTCCACCTGGTCAAGCTCAAACTCAACGGTGGTTTCGCGGCCAAACATGGATACAACCACATTGACCGAGTTGTTTTCGACCTCGATGCTCTCAACCTTACCTGTGAAGGAGGTTAACGGACCGTCCATAATCCGCACAGTATCGCCAACGTGATAACTAACGACGATTTCCTTTTTCTCTACGCCCATGGCGTAGACCTCATCTTCATCAAGGGGAATCGGATCGTTGCTGGATGTCCCCACAAATCCGGTTACACCGCGAATGTTTCGAATTACGTGCCAGGTGTCGTCACTGTAAAGCATCTTCACCAGAACGTAGCCGGGATAAACCTTTCGGTCAAATGTTTTGCTGACGCCGGACTCCGTAATTTCGGTGACCGTTTCCAAAGGAATGGAGACAGCAAGGATCTGATCCTGCAGCTGACGAGATTCTACGGTTTTTTCGATTGTTGCCTTGACGGTATTTTCATAACCGGAGTAGGTATGCACAACATACCAT
>CAVIFH010000426.1:0-2158 GCA_963641615.1 bacterium
TTGGGGCAAAAGATCCGGTGAAGGCCGCAGATGAATTGTGCGGTGTTGCCTTAGATCCATGGTGTAAATTTTTACAGATGCCCATGTCCATCACCCCGCCTCAGAGCAGGAAAAAGCAGCCCCCGCATTTAGGAGCTGCCTTAAACGTATTACATCACCTGTGCGTATTTCCAGGTGTTCCATACGCTGATGCCGATAATAATGGCCATCAGCACAAGGAAGAGCTTGTCAACCGCCTTGTTGTTCATCTTTTTATTCAGACAGTGGCCGACAATACCGCCGCCGATGCCGCCGCCAACCATAAACACCAGCGCAATGGGCTGGAACTCCGGAACATTTCCGCCAATCAACGTGGTGAGCAGATTGGCAATCTGACTGAACAGGATGATATACAGGCTGTTCTGCGCAGCCGTTTTCGTGTCCATTCCGAAGAAGAAAAAGAGCACCGCCAAATTGATCGGCCCGCCGCCGATGCCCAGGAAGCTGGACATCAGTCCCAAAACGGCTCCAATCAGCACGCAAAGCACCGGATTGTGCACATTGCGGCTGCGTATGCGGGACTTAAAGAGCGTATACAGGAACGTACCCAGTGTCACCAGTGCCAGGCATCCTGCCTGAACCGCTCCTACGGCATTCTGATTTTCAAACAAGCCCTTTATCAGCTCAAAGAGCTGCTTTCCTGCAATGCCTCCGATTACGGCACCCAATGCAAGGGGGGTTCCGGTGCGAAACTGCACCCGGTTCTCTCCGGAGAGGATGTTCTTTCCCACGGAGTAGCAGCTCATGGAAAGGACGGTGCAGCCGGAAAGGAAGCTGATCGTGGATACACTGGCAAGAGCACACATATCCAGGACCGGCTTAATGATCACACCGCCGCCAATGCCGCAGATCGCGCCGCAAATAGACGCCAAAAAGCTTACAATCAGATAAATTACACTCGACATATGATTATATTTCTCCCTTTTGCCGGCATTGTGTCGGCTTTTTTATTTCAGGCATCACCGCGCAAAGAAGCAAGAGCATTCACGAAGAGATTCTGTCCCAGGAAAAATCAAGGAATGAAGGAATATGGTATGTATTTTGAGCTGGGGAAAATTCTGTGAATGCCGAAGACAAATTCAGCGGTGCTGCCTTTATTCCTTTGCAAATCACGCCTGCATCAGCGCCGCGGCAGCGCTCAGCACAATCGGCATTGTAAACACGGAAAGGAGCGTGCTGATGGCAACCATCCGGCAGGCGTAAGCATAATCCTCGCCGTAGATCTGAGAATATACCGCCACATTGGCACCGACAGGAGCAGAAGCCCCGGCCAGGATGGTGAGCCGGATCGTGGTATCTACCGGCAGCGGCAGCAAAATCAGCAGTGTGAGCGCAGGGATCAGCAGCAGACGTACCGCGCTGATACAGTATAGCTTTACCGATGTGAACATGTCAAGCAGATTTGTCTGTGCCAGATAAACCCCCAGGACAAGCATCGCCAGAGGCGCATTTAATGCCGAAACCCCGCTGAGGGTGTTTTGCACAATGCTCGGCAGACGGGCACCGAGGCCGCTGAAGAACAGAGCCAGCCCAATCAGCAGGCCAACGCAGATCGGGTTCAGCAAAATTTCCTTTAGCCCCATTCTGGCTTTTCCATGGCTGAGCGTGCTTGCGCCGTATGTCCACTGCATTACATTCAGGAATGCTACAAAGCCGGCCAGGAAAAAAACGGCATCCTCCCCGAAGCATACCTTTGCCAGCGGAATGCCCATAAAGCCCGCGTTGGAAAAAGCAGTTGCAAAGTGCTCTACAGGCTTCCCGCAGTAAAGCACGCGGGAAGCAAGCACAGACAGCGCAAGCACGGCTGCACCGAGCAGTGCACTGATCCCCAGCTGCTCCAGCCGTTCCTGCGAAAACGCCACGCAAAAGCTCTGGATCAGTACCGCCGGAATAACCAGCCACAGCAAAACGGAGGCAAAACTTTTGCTTCCCTCAATGGTGATCTTCTTTCCGCGAAACAGAAAATATCCCATTGCCATATACAGCGCCATTGTCAGGCACTGCCGAAAAACGATAAGTGCAAGCTCCATGTTATCCTCTCTCCCTTATTACACAGGTCAACCTTAGGCAATACCGCTGGGTTCGTCTGCGGCCTTCACCGGATCTTTTGCCCCAATCC
>CAVIFH010000427.1:0-2157 GCA_963641615.1 bacterium
TCCGAGCAGGATACCAGAATTCCGGTTTCCTTAATGCCCAAATCCCGCACAAGCTTGAAGTCTTCCTTGCTTGCGCGAATCCAGCTGGTAATTTCCGGGAATTTAAGGCCCAGCTCCATGCACTTTTCCAGGGCCATGCGGTCTTTTTTGCTGTAAATAAAGAACTCAGTCTGCCGTATAATCCCATAGGGGCCGCCAAGCTTGCTCAGCAGCTTATAGATGTTTACAATCTGCTCCACGGTATACGGCTCCACCGACTGCTGCCCGTCACGCAGGGAGGTATCTGTAATCCATATCTCCTCTGGCATATTCAGCGGCACACGGCGGTGGTTGAATGCAACCTTCGGCACTGTCCCGTAGGAATAAATATCCCGCTGTAAATTTGGCTCTGCAACATCCTGAAGAGAGTACTTATAGGAATTTTGCTCCAGCAGGTTTGTTTTACCGGATATTTCCAACATATGGAAGACTCCTTTCCAGTACATGTATGAATGTATACAATTATACATGCGCATGCAGAAATGTCAAGGCCGAATTTCAGATATGCCATGATATGATAACAGAGTACCAATGGAAAAATGCTTTGACAGCACGTACCATGCGGGGTATAATAACGGAAAAAAGATGCGGCAGCACTGCAAAGCTCAGAGGCGGCATTTGGCGGACTTTACCCTCAATTCTTTCTTGAAAGCCCAAGATACATAGGCATCCCTGCTTTTTTCAGATTTTTGAGGAGAAGCAAAATTCCTCTGATAGCCGCCCTTGCCTCACGATATGGTGCTGTCTGAAAAGGAGTTCTTTGTATGCACCTTGACCATAATCACTCCGTTGGCCCGCAGGACCACGGACATGACCATGAGCATCCCATGACCCATGAAGAAATGCATGCGATGGGCATTGCGCATGAACACGAGCACGACCATGTTCACGATCATCCCCACGATCATGACCACCCCCATGACCACCCCCATGACCACGGGCACGGCTGTGCACATGAGTGCGGCTCCTGCGCCTCTTCCTGCGAGCATACGCCCATGGAAGAGCTGCTTGCCCTGATGCAGTATATGGTGGGGCACAATTCCGCCCACGCACGGGAGCTGGCAGATCTTGCCGTTCAGCTGGATCATGCGGGAAATCACATGGCTTACGAGCAGGTAATGGCGGCCGTTTCCGATTTTGAGAAGGGCAATCTGCGTCTGAGCGCAGTGCTCTCCGGTCTGAAAGGATAATAAATCATGTGTCTTTCTACGGTTTACAAAAATAAAATGACACCCGAAACAATTGCGATGAAAAATGTCATGTCAATTGAATGCCATGACGGCATCGTCATTCTGACCGACCTGATGGAGCGTCAAATGGCCATTGAGGGCACATTGGAGAAAGCAAATCTCGTCGACGGATACGTTATTGTTAAGGAATCCGTTCCCGCATAAATACTGTAATGGGGCAGACTTTTTTAATGAAAAATTAAAGTCTGCCCCATGGTTTTTTCTTGTAAAAAAATTTTTGCTGTGCTACAATGCTGGGGTAAAAAGAATCATTTTCCCAGTCTTGGTGGTGTGCAAATGTTTTGGAAATATGTTTTTGTTTTTTTCCTGTCCATGGTTCCTCTGCTGGAGCTTCGCGGCGCGATTCCGATTGCCGTTGGAATGGATATTCCCCCGATCCGTGCGATCATCGTGTGCTGTATTGGAAATCTGCTGCCGGTACCCGTAATCTACTTCTTTGCACGCAAATTTCTGGTATGGGGACTGGACAAGCGCCACATCAGCGGAATCTGCCACTTTTTTCATGACAAAGGGGAACGGGCCGGGGAAAAGCTTGCCAAAAAAGCAGGGAAAAAGGGGCTTATGGTTGCCCTGGCGCTCTTTGTCGGTATTCCCCTTCCGGGTACCGGCGCATGGACCGGCACACTGGGTGCCAGTTTCCTGAATATGGGGAAAAAAGAAGCAGCTATTTCCGTTGGGATCGGCGTTGTCATCGCGGGAATTATTATGACGGTCGTCAGTCTGGTTGGATTACACATTTTTGGATTATAAAGGAGTGCGTAAAAATGAGCGATTGTTTGTTCTGTAAAATTATTGCGGGAGAGATTCCCTCTGCAAAAGTCTATGAGGACGATTCTGTTTTCGCCTTTCGGGATATTGCTCCGCAGGC
>CAVIFH010000428.1:0-2147 GCA_963641615.1 bacterium
GAAAGCGGCTGCAAGCGCAGCCGCTCCCATACGGATTGTCTTTTTAGTTTTCATTCTCGTATCCCTCCGTTTCTGCCATCGGCTCAGGTGCAACAGGCTGTTTGCGGGTAAGAAGCTCAAAGAGCTGCTCCGGCGTCATGTCGTGCTCACGCACCATGCCGACGATATCGGTGTTTTCCAGCTTTACGATCTGGTCGCTCAGCTTGCGGTTGCGCTCCTGCAAGGTACCGATTTTCTCGATATTCTTGGCACGCTCCGCCTTCAGTTTCTCAATTTTCGGGTTCATGTTTCTCCTTTCTCACGGGCTTGGCAGTCTGCCAAATTGCATGAAATGGCTCTGCCAGTAGCTTGAATCAATGCTTGTGTATTGGATTGGGTCGCCGCAATGAATCATCATGTTGTTGCCGACATAGATGCCGATATGCGACGCGCCGCTGGTGTTGTAGGTCTTTTCAAAGAAGATGAGATCGCCGGGTTTTGCGTTGGACGGGGAAACATAGGAGCACATGCTCCGCAGCCCCTCTGCCGTTGTTCTGCCTACATTCCAGCCGACGCCGCAGTGATTGATCACCCAGCATACAAAGCCGGAGCAGTCAAAACTGGTGCTTGGACTGCTGCCGCCCCAGACATAGGGATACCCGAGATATTTCTCAGCCTCTGAAATCATGGCGGCGAACTGCTCGTCCGCAAGCGCCTCAGTCGGTATCTCATAAGTGGACTGATTGCCATAATACTTGGAAATATAAGTCGATTCACCGAACAAATCCGGTCGGTTGCCCAGCGTTGCCATGTATGCGGAGTAAAGTGACAGATGATCTTCATCCATGATGTAGATCGGCACGTGCGACAGGTCGAAATTCTCCAGCTTCACGGTACAGATGTAATAGTCATACGGAACCTCATAGGTATCGGTATGCTCATTGCCTTCCTCATCCGTCCAGGTATCAGTCTCCGTGCGGTATCTGGTCTCGACTTCCACTTCTTCAGTGAGAATGTACTGCTTGTCAAAAAGCGTCTGTATCAGGTTTCCGACCTCATCGATTGTCCAGCCGCCCTCCTGCATGGCAGTGATAATGGAGATAAGCACATACGGGTCATGCTCGATCTCATCCAGCTCAAAGTGATATTCGTCGTAATCATGGGTGCTTTCGTAGTTATCCAGATACTCCTGAAGCTCATCTTCCAGTTCCTTGTACTGCGCTTCTGCGGCAAGCATATCCGAATCCTCACTTGGGTAGGTGGTCATCACGCCGGAGGATGTCATGGAGCTCATCATCAAAGAACAGCTGGAAAGAAAGCTGGAACACAGCAGAAACATCACGCCGATAATGCCGATGATGATAAAGCCTTTCTTGTTTTGCGCAATGAACTGCGTGACCTTGGATGTAGTCTCGCCGGATTTCCTGACTGCCTTTGCCGCAACCTCGGATGCCTTGACGGTGTTGTCTACAGCTTTTCCGGCCTTCGCCTCGGCATAGGCTTTCTTAATGGCGCGCTTCTGCTGAAAACGGGAAATGGGGCTTGCGCCCCATTCCGGGTTCTTGATTTCCGCTTCCTTATAAAGTGCCTTCAGATTGGCACGATCAGCGGCCCGTTCTGCCTTTAATGCTCTGGCATAGGGTCTGTCCTTTAATGTTCGATGCACCGACTCCACCGTGCGGGCGCTGCCCTCGACACTTCTGATCGCCTCATGGGATACTGAGGAGGACGTGCTGTCTTTGGAATCCTCGGACAGCACACTGTGCGAAACAGCAGACACAGCATTGATGGGCGATGCCTTTACCGCATGGGACAGCTTTGATGGCCGCTTTTTCTCGGTCTCTTCAAAAACAAGGCGCGTCACAACCTGATTTTCCTTCGGGTCATAGACGCGCTGTTTCTGAACAATCTTCTTTTTTGGAATCTTCGCCTCAGCCTTTGTAAGCTTCCTCTGGGCTTTCTCCGCCTTCTTGATTGGCTTTTGAAGCTCCGGTGTTTCCAGCTCTTCCTCGGTGAACAGAAGCCGGGGCGCTCGTTTAGCCATTTGCATCACCTCGATTCTTGAAAAATATGGTTTCAGCCGATGATCTCATCCTTTTCAGCCTGAAACAGCTGTCTGCCCTTGGGCGTCACCAGCATCTGCGTGCCGTTGTGCCCGTTCTTTGCGA
>CAVIFH010000429.1:0-2105 GCA_963641615.1 bacterium
ATGTGCTGACCGTAGATGGTGACGATGCCGTTGAGCGGTTTCGTGATACGGTAGATGCGAAATGCCTGATCAGCGGCAGTGTCATTCGGCTTTGCCTTGATGATGCACTCCTTGGTAATAAGGTTATAATGCTGACCGCTGACAGGGTATTTGAGCAGGCACTCGAACACGCCGTTTCGCTCCTCGGTGACTTCACAGGAGACGGTGTCCGTCAGCACGCCAAGGCCGAAGGTCGAGAGGTCTATTGCATTTGCGGGGTAAAGCACAGGAATCATAAAAAACCGCCTCCTTCCGGGCATAAAAATACCACCGGGGATTTCTCCCTGGTGGTGTGATAAGCGAGATTTACTTGTAGGGTGACTACTTCTTAGCTTTTCTCTCAGTTATTTTTCAATGTATTAGAAGTTTAAGCACTTAAAAGAATTTCCTTGCGAGCGCACGAGCCTGTTCCTCACCATTGGTGCTCTTGATCTCACCCACATCGTAAACTTTCGGGATCAGAACTTCTCCTACAATTTCCGCCTTCATCAGCGCCATAGTTTTTTCAAAAGAGAAGCGGATACCATCAAAGGTTTCCACGGTTTCTTCCTCGCAGCAGCTCAGAAGAGCAGCTTTCTTGCCGGAGAAATCATTCCCTGCGGCATACAGAGAAAACCAGCGGTCAATGACAGCCTTGATCTGCGCAGGGAAAGTATACCAGTAAACTGGGCTTGCGATCACGATGCCGTTGGCATCACAAAGGTCTTCCGCAACTTTTTCAAAATCATCATGGAATACACACTCTCCCTTTGTCATACAGCCATAGCAGCTGCGGCATCCGCCGATTTTCATATTTGTTGCATCGTACTCTGTGACGGAAGCACCGGCCTTTTTTGCTTCCTCCGCGAAGGCAGCGGCCAGCGCGTTGGAATTGCCGCTTTTACGGGGACTTGCTTTCAAAATAACGATTTTATTCATCTTCTTATCCTCCCGTTGAAGTCTGATACCATTATGTGATAGAATGGAGCAAAAGTAAAGTACGCACATTTGCGTTAGATACTAACCTTCAGGAGAGTGTAAATGCAATGAACAATTCGTCAAAAGAGCTCGGCTGCTGCCTGACGGGCGTGGAGCTTCAGGATACAGGCTTCGGCTATACGCTGTCCCTCATTGAGGGAAAATACAAGATGATCATCATGTACTGGCTGGCAGAGTACAAACCTGTTATGCGTTATAATGAACTGAAACGGAGCCTTGGGAATATTTCGCACAAAACCTTGAGCAACACGCTGAAGGAAATGGAAGCAGACCGTCTGATCATTCGGAAAGAATATCCGCAGATCCCGCCAAAAGTGGAATACAGTCTTTCGGAACGCGGTAAGTCGCTGATCCCGGTTTTGGATGCCATGTGCGAATGGGGCGGAGCGCACCGGGACGATCTGCCTGCGAAATAAGAAGAAATTTCAACTTATAATTTTTTCTCCTTATACGAGTGAAAACGCATTACAGACAACACCACCTCGGAATGACTTCAATCCTCGTCACATTACCTACACAGGCGATAGTTGACGTACCGGATTGGAGTGCCGGAAAGCCGTCCCCCGTGACCGTATCATTTTTGAGAACGGTACCTTTGTAGCAGTTCATCAGCTCACTGTCGATTTCGATGTACTCATCCACGCTGGAAATTGTCCATGAATTTGTGCTGCCGCCGGATGAAATGTTAAGCGTAACCGCACCGCTGCCAAATATTTTAATGTACGGCTTGCTCTCAAATGCAGTCGGGTTGGTGACGGACATACTTGCGCTGTCTGCCGCCACGGTCTGCTGTCCTGCATAGCTGTATTTATACGGTTTACAGTTGAAAGTCACGGTAAAACTGCCGACCTTGTTCATCTGCTCCTCAATGTCCAGACTGCCGGAAATGACGCCGTAGCGGAAATACTCCACATCGTAAGAGTCGGTAAGCTCATGGTATCTGTTCGGCTCGGAATACAGCCAGCCCTTGATGTCCCGCAGAACAGTGGCAAGGGCGGCTGTATTTTTTCGTGCGAGAAATACTGTGTAGGTCACCTTGACATTGGCAAATCGTCTGTTGGAGTTGATAATATCTCCGCTCCTGCCGG
>CAVIFH010000430.1:0-2099 GCA_963641615.1 bacterium
AATTCCAAGTGATGCAGAGTGGATACGCATATCGCGTGTAATGAGCAGATCTTTGCGGCTTTCGGAGAAGCTGGCGCTGTGGGCATTTTCATGTAAAATGGAACCATCAATGGTACGGTAATTTTCTGCCCACTGATTTTCAATATGAATCAGTGCCCACTGCCGTCGACAAAATTTAAAGTGCTGTAAACCAGATAGCTGAAGGTACTCATCTTGGTCATACACCGTTAATCACCTCGGGTGTAAGCCCGGGAAGCGTCGTTAGCACAATTTCATAATCATCTATGCATGTGGGAATTGCGACATCATCCTTTACCTTAACAGAAAGGGAGCGATGTACCTGCGCAGAAGAGTAGTTCCCGTCTTTGCAGTCATGCTGCCACCAATAAAGCTTCACCACTTCCATAGATCCATCAGGCCGGGCTGCAGATGCATCATTGACGAAAAGCGTTCGCAGACAATTCTTGAAGATTTCCGCATCCTCATCAGAGAACTTGGTCTTCTCTGCAAGCTGAGCATTGATGGAACCTTTTATTTCATACAGGCCGAAGCGTACAAAATGTTTCATACCCATGGTATCAGATGTACGCGTGTCACCCTTTTCACTTTTTTCTCCGTTGACACTCTTCGTAATTTGCATAGATTCAATTTCAACGGGAGAGAGGCTTACTGCCTGATGAATGGATACGGGGCCGCGGATGCCGACAGAGAGACCTTTCGTGTCCTTAAATGCAAATACCTGCCCAAAGGAACGAACATCAAGCCACGTTTCACAGGCTTTTTCAGCATATGCATCACGATTCTTAATACTGCCAAGTGCCTTGGAAGCACGTTCACTGAGACAGCTGCAGCCGTCATCGCAGCGATCTGCGGACTGAACGAAAATATGCTTCCCCATATCCTGCATTCGGTTGCGAATTTTACGCTTGATGCATACATCGGAAATTTCGCCAAAACCATTGTAGTCAGTGCGCGGACGATTGCCGTTGAGCGGATCTCCGTTGGCGTTGGCCATGGTGACGGAAATCAAAGCTGCAAAGTCAATTTTTTTCTGTAGTACATTAGCCATAATTAATCTTCCTCCTGCATTTGTGATTCATTTTGTGTATTTTGTTTTTTTACTTTATAAAGCTCATTGCGCTGGAGATAGTAGCCGATGAGATAGGTATCTCCAAGCGGACGATTCAGTTCTGCTTCGGATTGGGAAATGGAATGAATATTCTCGATTATTTCACCAATCAAGCGCTTGTAGAATATGCGTATACCGGGCTGCAGCCGTGGAAAATAGGCACGCTCCAACTGTGCTTCGACCAAGTTTGCCGTATGCAGCGGATGCTGTGAATAAGCGGACTGCAGCCGGATTGCATTGGGTTCTCTTCCATCGTCAAAACTATAGGTGTCACGCTCTGCTTTCTCCAGTACTGCCAGCAGACGGCCAAACTGGTAACTGCGGTCAAATCGCTCTTTTTCTAATTCCATTGACAATTCCTCCATTGTGTGGTCGTGGTGATATTTCCGTATAACTGCGCAAGCTGTAACCAGCAAATTGGAATACACTTCGGGTTCATAGGATTGCGGAGTAGATGCGCGATTAACAAGAGCCTGCTCAATGTCTGCAGGAAACAGCGCACGATCAACTCGGCATGAAATGAGCCGCTGCATTTGCTGCCGCATTATGTTGCCGTCAGTTTCAAGTTTTGCCTTGCCGCCTTTTTCTGTGCGCTGTACGCCAAATGCACAATTGATAATTTGCCACAAGGCAGGAGATTGGACGGCGCCACATGAATTACGCCCATACCAGCAGCAGGTAATGTCCCAGTCATACAGTCGCTGCAGAAAATCTGAGGCGAGGAGTTCATTGTAGTAGGTGAGCGCTAAACGTCCAGTCGTTGCGGCGTCAAAAGCTGCAATGACAATGCCGCTTGCTTCCGGCAACTTGGTATGCCAGCCGCTCAAAGTGGCGAGAAGCTCAGACCGATAATCTGTAGGAGTAATGCACGCTGATGATGCTTTCAAAAAGGGAAGATGTGCACGAGGAACTTCTTTCCCTTGTGGATTCCAGCACAAAAAAGTGCGTCCGCCGAATATCACTTGTGCCC
>CAVIFH010000431.1:0-2097 GCA_963641615.1 bacterium
GCTTGTATGCCTTGATATCGGCAATGGTGCAGGGCTCCCAGCCCCATGCATGGTCTATGAGCAGCTCCGCGTTCTTGCCAAACAGGCGATAGAGGAAATCCTCATTCCGATGGGAACAGAGGGCAATATCACCCATGGTGAGGATGCCGTACTTTTCGAGCTTTCTTGCCGTGCCGCGTCCGATACGCCAGAAATCCGTAATCGGCTTGTGGTCCCAAAGCTCACGCCGGAACTTTGCCTCGTCCAGCTCCGCAATCCGCACGCCGTTTTTGTCCGCCGGAATATGCTTTGCCACAATATCCATGGCAACCTTGCAGAGAAACAGGTTTGTGCCGATGCCGGCCGTCGCCGTGATGCCGGTGGTCTCCAGCACGTCCAGAATGATCTTCATGGCGAGGTCATGCGCCGACAGCTTATAGGTGTTCAGATAGTGCGTCACATCCATGAACACCTCGTCGATGGAGTAGACCACAACGTCCTCCGGCGCGACATACTTCATGTAGATGGAGTAAATGCGGGTGCTGTACTCCATGTAATACGCCATCCTCGGCGGCGCAATGATAAAATCCAGCGCAAGGGACGGATTTGCCTTCAGCTCGGAGGCAAAATGGGAGGAACCCTCCAGCCTGCGCCTCGGCGCCTTGCACTGACGCGCGGAATTTGCCTCCTGAACCTTCTGCCGGACTTCAAAGAGCCGGGCCCTGCCGGGAATCCCATAGCTTTTGAGCGACGGCGTCACCGCAAGGCAGATGGTCTTGTCCGTCCGGCTCTCATCTGCAACGACAAGATTCGTGTCCAGCGGGTCTAAACCCCGCTCCCGGCACTCCACGGAGGCATAGAAGGACTTCAGGTCGATGGCAATATAGGTGCGTTGGGTCATCTTCTATGCCTCCTTTTTTGATGATTGAGAACGTTTATATCTGCTTTTGCAAATATACCACAGGATTTTGGAAAATGCAACGAAGCAATCATACGCGGTATGCGCCGGACGAAAAGGCGGCATTGCATGAAAAAAGACTGTGAGGCAGGGGAGCGTCCCTTCCTTCACAGCCCTCTTTCAGGACATCCCTTGTTTTTTACGCAGAGAATGCCATCCTATTTTACAGATCGCTGAACAGATCCGCCTTGTACAGACCATTTTCCAGCATGATTCTGAAGCTTTCCTTTACGGCGGCCACGTCCTCTTTATAGGTCATGCCATACCAGGTGTCGTTCGTCTTCAGAACCTTTACAGACATTTTCCCTTCCTTCAGCAGGTCACCGATGAATGTGGGAATCAGGTACTCCGTCTTCAGCGGATTGGCGGGGACGTCCTTCTCAAAGAAATCCATGAAGCCCTTTTCCAGCAGTGCCAGAAAATCCGGGGTCAGTCCCCACATATTCATGGACACGAGGGAATCGGTGCTGATGGGGTTGCCGTCCGCTTCCGCGCCGGAGGCAGTCTTGACAATATTCTTAGTTTCGGTTATCTCGGTCAGATTGCTGCTGCTGTCCATTTTGCAGATGCCCCGGGTAACGCCGCCGTTATCGGACAGGGTGTTTTTCAGCACAAAACCTGCCATGCAGTCTCCGCTGCCGGTTACCAGATAATCGTGGACAGCTTTGAAGCCTTCTTTTCCGTAGTAGTCATCCGCGTTGATGACAATGAAAGGGGAGTCCAGCAGGTTTTTCGCGGCAAGCACTGCCTGGCCGGTTCCCCAGGGCTTTGTGCGTCCCTCCGGCAGGGCACCGGGGATATCGTGGATATCCTGATAGGCGTAATCTACGGTTACACCAAATTTCCGGCAGACCTCCTGAATGCGGTCGCCGATAATTTCCTTAAATGCCTCCTCAATGTCCTTGCGGATGATAAAAACCACATGATTGAAGCCTGCCTCAATGGCATCGTGGATGGAGTAATCCATGATGATGTGATGGGATTCGTCAACAGGCTCCAGCTGCTTAATCCCCGCCCCGAAGCGGCTGCCGATGCCGGCGGCCATAATAAGCAAAGTTGTCTTCATGATCTGACCCCCATAAAAAATTTTTATTGCAAAATATTTGGGCAATACCGCATAATGAGGCAAGAGCATTCACCGAGAGATTTTGTCTCAAGAC
>CAVIFH010000432.1:0-2088 GCA_963641615.1 bacterium
GTGACGAATTCTCTTATACCGGTACGGCAATGTATAGCTTTTCGCTAATCGCCGTGTCACTGGAAGCATTCTCGCCATATGGCAAGACTTTTATCACGAACGATGCGCTAGAATTCGAAATCGTAAATGGCTATATTTTTCTGCATTGCCGAAGCGGTATTTATGTGGTGAATGCTTCACCATATGCAATCTGCAGCATGAAGCAGGAGTATCTTGATGAGCACGAGGTGCCGCTTATTCGCTTGGGCGATGCCGGCACCATGATGTCGGATTATAGCGGTCAGGTGAATATAAACAGATCATATAATGCAGGCAAGAGCGAGGCCGAGCTGGCTGACGCCTTTGACGCAAAATATGGCACCGATTTTTCCAAGTGGGGCAATCCGCGCTACGATTTTAAAATCGAGGACCTTGATCTGATGCAGGGGTTATACTTTCAGCAAGTTTACAATAATTATGATATTGGTAAACATGACAAGAAGAGGTCTTATCTTGATCTCGAATTCATTTCCTGCGGCGACTACTATGGCAACTTGCATTACAAGTTCAACAATGGCGGAGAGGTCAGTAGCGTGAAATATGAAGCGCTCAACTGTGGTGAGGCCGACTTTGAGGAGTTTCGTGCTTATCTTCAGCGCGCTGGTGCAGCCGAATTGGTCGAATTTACCCTTGACCCTAACGCTGCTACGGGCTACATTTATAAGTTAGGTGATAAGCGTATCTATTTGGAATATACTGAAGAAACGGCCGGAAATTCCGGCACCGTTTCGATCAGCATGGTGTATGGCAGCTAAGAGAGTCAGATGGGCCTGCGAAGAACATCCCCCAAAAAGCGGATGACTCTCAGACAAAAATGATATGCTCCCTCTATGAGAGACAGTGAAGAAAACAAAACTGTCAAACACGGAGGGAGCTTTTTTATGGGCTGAAAGCAGAAATCGGGAGCAGCACTGTGACTTTTTTATTTCCTGCCGGGGGAGCAGTTCATCTGTACTGCGGGGCTGTGAAAATTCCGAATGTCATCACACAGTAAAGAGGCGGTCAGGCGCACTCCGGAGGAACAAAACAGTTTGGCCCGCAGTTACTTTGCAGGCTTGAAGCTGTCCTTCAGGCTGACAGAGCGATTGAACACCAGATGCTCCGGTGTGCAGTCGCGGCTGTCCGGGCAGAAGTAGCCGAGACGCATGAACTGATAGGAGGTGGGGGCTTTGGCATCGGCCAGAGACGCTTCCACCTTGCAGCCGGTCAGAATTTCCAGAGAATTGGGGTTCAGGCAGGCAATGTAGTCCTTGCCGGAGGCATCGGGATCCGGGTCATCAAAGAGGTTGCTGTACTGCCGTACCTCGGCATCGCGGCAGTTGTCGGCATCCACCCAGTGAATGGTAGCTCCCTTGATTTTTCTGCCGTCGGCAGGATCACCGCCCTTGGAATCCGGGTCATAGGTTGCAAGGACTTCTGTTACGTTCCCGTTTTCATCTGTGACGCAGCCGGTGCACTTGATGACATAGGCGCCCTTCAGGCGGCACTCCGGTCCCTCGGGATACAGGCGCTTGTACTTGGAAATGGGCTGGGCCATGAAGTCGTCGCTTTCAATCCACAGATTGCGGGAGAAGGTGATGGTGCGCTTCCCGTCCTCAGGGCAGTTGGGATTGTTCTCAATTTCAAAGGATTCGGACTGCCCTTCCGGATAGTTGGTGATGGTAAGCTTTACGGGCTTCAGTACCGCCATAACCCGCCGGGCAGTGGCATCCAGATCCTTGCGCAGGCAGGATTCCAGGAAGGCGTACTCAATGGTATTGGGAGACTTGGCAACACCGACGCTCTCGCAGAAATTGCGGATGGAGGCGGGGGTGTAGCCCCGGCGTCGCAGACCGCACAGAGTCGGCATTCTGGGGTCATCCCAGCCGGATACATAGCCGCCCTCAATCAGCGCGCGCAGCTTGCGCTTGGAGAGCACGGTATGGTCAATGCCCAGCCGCGCGAATTCAATCTGCCGCGGATGGCAGGGGACGGATACATGCTCCACAACCCAGTTGTACAGCGGACGATGATTTTCAAATTCCAGTGAGCACAGAGAGTGGGTAATTC
>CAVIFH010000433.1:0-2079 GCA_963641615.1 bacterium
CCGTAATGCGGATAAGTCCGATCACGATTTTTACGGTCAGTCCGCCGGAATCAAAGGCAACCGATACCCCCAGCGGAACGCAGAGAAAAAGCGCAAGCAATCCGAGCACCACCAGCCACGCCATTATGTGCTCTCCCCCTGATTCTCCGCGGCTTCTTCCGCAATCGGCTCACCAAATGAAATTTTTTCAATAGGAGGCAGTTCCTCCAAAGAGGAAAGTCCAAAGGTTCGGAGGAAATCCGGCGTGGTACGGTACTGGATGGGTCTTCCGGGCACATTCAGCCGTCCTGCTTCCTCAATCAGCTTTTTGTTAAGCAGCGCCGCGACAGCGTAAGAACAGTCGACACCGCGAATCTGCTCCACCATGGCTTTTGTGGCAGGCTGATAGTAGGCAATGACCGCAAGGGACTCCAGCTGTGAAGATGACAGCTTCGGCGGCTTTCTCGTCTCAAGAGCTTTCGTTACGTAGTCAGCCATTTCACCGGAGGATACCATCTGATATCCCCGCTCCAAGCGAATAATGCGAATCCCGCGGCGGTCAAAGGAAAGCTGATTTGCCAGATCCTCCGCAGCGGCCTCAATATCACATTCACCCACGCCGATTACCGCGGCAAGCCTTGCTGTTTCCATTCGTTCACCGGATGCAAACAGAATTGCCTCCAAAATGCGCTGAATTTGGGACTGCTCCATGCTGATTTTACTCCTCCAGGTCTGCATCCGTCTTTAGCAAACGGATGGACGGATTCTCTCCGGAATTGTTGTCTTCCAACGCTACGGAATTTGTCTTGCACAACTCCAGTATTGCTAAAAAAGTGGCAACGATTTCGGATCTGCTTCTGTTTCCGCGGAAAAAATTTTTCAGACGCTGTGTACCCTTCAGGATCAGCTGCCGCAGAACCTCCCCTGCTTTTTTCGTAACAGGATATGGCTCCTTTGCGACAATGCCCTTAAAATTTGCTGTCGGCGGCGGTAAATTTCTCTGATCTCTCTCCGCAATTGTGTTGAGTGCGTTCAGCAGATCCGCAACCGTATGCTTGTAGCGGTAGCCTTTTTCCTTGGGCAGCGGCTCCGGCTCCTTTGGAAACATACACCTGCCAATCTCATTGCGGGATTCCAGCTTCGTCACCGCGATGCAAATCTGCTCCATTGCCTCCTTCCGCCTGCGCTCAATCAGGCTCTGGCGAAGGAGATCCAGCTCAGATTCCGCCTCCGCCTGCTCCGCTGCGGATAAAAGCATCTTGGTTTTTATAAGCATCAGATGCGACGCCATGGCAATAAACTCGCTTGCAATCTGCATATCCATCCGTTTCATCTCGGCCAGATATGCCAGATATTGCTCCAAAATGGCTGTGATGGAGACATCCTGAATTTCGATTTTATTTTTGCTGAGCAGCAGAAAAATAACATCTAAAGGGCCTTCAAAATCTTCACGGATCTCAGACTTCGTGTGAACGATCCCCTCCAGCTTGTATTGCGGTTCAGCCATGTTTCAGAACAACCTCTCACCTTTTCTGTGTTATGCCAAAATTATACCACTATTTTCCCCTGTACGCAAGCAACAGAAAAAATAAGTATGGTCACATGCAGCCGCCACCTGCCCGGCTGTCATGATATTGTGCGAAAAAAGCTTGACAATTCTCCATTCCTCTACTATAATAGGGGGCGCTGACGGGGTGTGGCGAAGTTTGGTATCGCGCATGGTTCGGGACCATGAGGCCGCGGGTTCAAGTCCCGCCACTCCGACCATATCGAGTGTTTATGACGGATTGAGTTGTAAACACTCGGTTTTTTATACTTTTTTGAGCAGGTGTGATGCCTGCTCTTTTTTCATGCCAAGATATACTCCGCTGCAACGTCCGAATCGAACAAATCTATCAAGATTATATTCATGGCAATTATGGTAATTGCTGACGACAAGCATTTCTTTTTCGCACCAGAAGTATTTTGGCTTGCTGCGGCGATATGAATCTAAGGAAGTTCAGAACAGTTCCTTTGCTTCCAGCTGCAGCAAATCGCTGACTTCCATTGCGATATCATTGAGCGTACAATCCAAATCTCCGCGAAACCACTGCTTATAGA
>CAVIFH010000434.1:0-2079 GCA_963641615.1 bacterium
CTCTGCAGAAGCGTGTCCTTGGCTTCATCGTCCGGCACAGGGGGATTGGATTCCAGCTCCTTCACAAGGGCTTCCGCCTTTTCCATGTCCCCTTGCTTGATGGCTGCCTTTTTCAGCGCGTCTTCCCGGTTGGCTTCCAGGGCGGTCAGGAAGGCAGCCACCTCTTTGCCGCGGGTCTGAATGGAGCTGAGCTTTTCGGCACGCTTCAGGTCAAAATCTGCCTTGGCCTTTTGCAAGGCTTCCTGCTGCATCTCCATGGGGAGAGGCTGTTTGCAGGTGGGGCAGATCCCGTCCGTTTCCGGGGGAACAAAGGTCAGGTGCGCGGCATCCATGTAGTCCTTTCGGAGCTTGTCCCGGAGGGCGGTCTGCGTCTTGATCTGCTCGGTGCTGGATTCAGAGGCCTTGCGGTAGGACTCCATGTCCGCCTTGGCCTCGGAAAGCTTGCGGTTTGCATCCGCAATTTTTCCATTCCACAGGCACCGGTTCTGCAGGAACTTGGCCGACAGGTCGTTCTTGCGGTCTGCCATGCGCTTCTTCAGGTCCACGATCTTGGCGCTTACATCCGCAGAGGGGTCAGAACGCATGACGTCCAGGATCTGAGCATCAATCTGCTTGATCCGCGCTTGGCTTTCCTCCACGATCTTCTGCACCACCGCGGCGTCCGTGGTGTCCTCCGGCCGGATCATGTGCTTGGCTTCATCGATTCGCACGGGGAGCATCTTCAGGTCATTCTTCTGCAGTCGAAGGCGATCGCTCAGCAGCTTCTTCAGTTCATCCGCATTGACGCCGCGCTCGTGCATCTCGTTGGCCATGTCGGCGAACTCAGGCAGGGCAAGCAGCTCTGCATCAAGATTTCCATCCAGCATGGACAGCAGAATGGAACGGCGGGTCTTGTTGTCGGCGTTATTGAAGGCCGACAGGGTGGCGATGTAGCCGAACACGTCTTCAGAACAAATGTCCGTGATGGCCGTTTTGAAGTCGCTGGCCTTACGCTCCACACCGTTGATGTAGTACTTGGACACATTGCCCGAATACACCGCATCGCCCTGACCGCGCTTCTTGATCCAGTTCTCTTCCTGCTCCCGCTTGAGGGTGAAGGGTTCGCCGTCCAGGGTGGCAACCAGCTCCACAGAGGTGGTCAGGTTGTGCTGTTCGTTGCCGCTCTCGTCCAGGGGCTTTTCCCGGAAAGCGTTGGTTCCGGGTGCATTGCCCTTGCTATCCTTGCCCAGCAGCGTCCAGAAGAATGCATCCGCAATGGTGCTTTTACCAATCCCGTTTCGGCCGGAAATGCGGGTCTCGTGGCCGAAGCAGATTTCCCGGTGCTTGGTGCCCTTGAAGTTGTCCAGCACCATGCGCTGAAGCGTGAGTTTCATGGTCTCCATCCTTTCTGTTCGTCCCCTTGCATCAGGAGAAAAGTCGTGCTATAATAAAGGTGTTGTCGTTCTCCATCCTCCATCAGAGTCGTGCCTGTGGAGGGTTGCCGTCAGCCGTTTCCTTTCGCGGCTGGCGGCTCTTTTTTTGTCTCCGGCATGGTGGGCGGGTACCAGTTACAAGCGGGGTACTGCCCGTGCAGGCACTTGCGGCCCGCATCCCGCGGTTCATCATGGAGCCAGTTCCACAGGGCTCGCAGCGGGTGCCAGCGGTGCTTTTTCACTCTTGCTCCGATCTGCATTTGCTTTCGCCTCCTTCTTCTGTCTGCGCAATTCACGTTGACGGGCATTGATCTCTTCTCTGTGGGCTTCCCGGTGCGCCCGATTCTTCGCGTTGATCTCTTCCCGGTGCGACGCTCTGTATTTCCGCGTGCAAGCGTTTGCAACGTCCTTGTGGGTCTTATACCACGCGGTATTTCGTGCCTTGATTTGCTCCTTGTGGCTTTCGTAGTAGCGGCGAACATTTGCCGCCCGCCGTGCCTGTCGGTAGGCTTCCAGCTGGGCTTCGATGTCATCAGCACTCATTGGCCTGCTCTTCTTTCTTGGCCGCTTTTCGTGCCGAAACTTTGGCGATGATGGCTTCCCGGTTCCTTTGATAATAAGCTTGCTGTGCCTTCCGTATCTGATCCCGGCGGGTATTGCGATAGGC
>CAVIFH010000435.1:0-2079 GCA_963641615.1 bacterium
CTCAAGCGCTTCCCACACATGGCCGGGGCGCGAAACGTGCATTCTTCTGCGGTAGCTTCTCACGCTCTCGGCATTCAGCGCCGTAAGATTCATTTCCTCAAGGATCAGCATATCGGCACTCTTTACGGAAGCATCCCGCACCATGGCCTGATACTCTTCTTTTGTGCAGCGGTAATCCCCCTCGCCATTGCGGCGATAGGTATTCAGTGGGTTTCCGTCTATATACACCGGCTTATACGAACGCTCAGCCCGCGGCACACAGATGACCACAACGGAGCAGCCGCCCGCCTCCTGAATAAAAACGTCCCTGGCCGAAAGCAGATTTACGCTCACCTTGCTGGGATTGTTCACAATATCCCAAAACTCGCGAATGAGCTTCTCGGGATCTGGCAGCTGCACGGGGTGAAACGATTTATCCTTCCGCTCCTCCACGCCCAGGAGGATCAATCCGCCATAGGTATTGGCAAAAGCGGAATAGGTTTCCCAAATACTTTTCGGAAGCCCGCCTACGGCCTTTTTCGCCTCGATGCGGTTGTTTTCCCTGTATTGTTCGATTTTGGAAAAGTCAAGCATGTCGAGCCTCCTGCTTTCCGAGTTTGCGGCAGTTTATCGGCGGAGATTCACCTATGGGATGGAGAATGATTTCTTTCGTGATGGGTTTTCAGCATCCATGGCGTCATCGCCGAGGATTAAGAATATAAATATAGTGAAATCATACCATAAGATTGAGAGAAATGCAACGCGGCAATCATTTAGGAAACATTCTCTCCGGGGCTGCCGCTCTCTCAAGCTTGATTTTTCGCTGATTTTGTTGTATCCTTAGAGAGTAACTACTATTTCTTAGAGGAGAGACTGCCATGAACACTCGTTATTTTCGCTATGCACTGGAGGTTGAGAAAACAGGTTCCATTACGCAGGCCGCCAGCAATCTGTTCATGAGTCAGCCGACTCTCAGCAAGGCCATCAAGGACATGGAGGAGACCGTCGGATTTCCCATTTTCCGCCGCACCTCCAAGGGCGTCGTCCCCACCCACAGAGGAACAGAATTCCTGGCACATGCCCGGAAAATTGCCTCAGAGGTTCAGAAAATGGAGCAGGCGCTGCTCCGGCAGGACAGCACCCATCAGCTTTTCAGCCTTGCCATTCCAAGGGTGCATTACATTGCCCAGGCCGTTGCGGACTTTATGCCCACCTTCAATCACTGCGAGCACATGGAAATTGACATTCTTGAGGATAATTCCATGAAAATTCTGGACAGTGTCGCGGACGGGCTGTACGTGCTTGGGATCATCCGCTGCCATGCGGAGGATCGGGACTATTTCCTGAAAAGCATTGAGGAAAAGGATCTGCAGTGCGAATTTATCTGGCACGGAAATTATGTGTCCCTCATGAACGAAAATCACCCTCTTGCCCAGCAGAAAAATCTGACCTGCTCTGACTTTCTCCCGTACATTGAGCTGATTTACGGTGACGACAAGGTGCCGTACATCCGCAACAGCGAAGCAAAAACAGCCTATGGCTTTGCGAAAAATGACAAGCGCTTCCTGATTTACAATCGGGCCATGGAGCTTGATCTGCTGAGAAACAATCCCCTTACATACATCTGGACGTCTCCGATTCAGGCGGACATTCTGAAGGAAAATCACCTGGTGCAGCGCTCCTGCTCCTGCAGCCACCGGTGCCAGTTTGACGACATTCTTATTTCCCGCGCAGGCTACCGCTTCAGCCGCCTGGACAGAGGCTTCATCGATGCCATCTCCCTGCGCCGCAATCAGGTGGCATATCCGGATTGAGGCTGATTCATAAAAAATACTCCCCATAGTGCAGTCTCGAAATCTTTTGCCTTTTCGAGTGTCTGCTCTATGGGGAGCATATCATTTTTCTCGATTTTGAGAGGGATATATCTGAGGATTTCCGAACGTATTGCATTCCGCATTTCCAAATATCATGCAATATGTGCATCATTTTTTTAATTTGCGCTAAAGGAATCCCCTTTGACGCAGATAGAGCGCGCAATCTTTTTCTTAGGCAATACCGCATAATGAGGCAAGGGCATTCATCGAGAGATTTTGGCTCAAG
>CAVIFH010000436.1:0-2070 GCA_963641615.1 bacterium
CCCTCGGCTTCCCCCGGGGGTGTTGCAGAGCGCAGCGAATCTTTCAATATAATGATTGCCGGTGGCAATCATACCTTGATTCAATAGCTGGCGCGCCCCGTAAGGGGCGTGACTGATGAGGGGCGGCGTACACTGAAAAATTGATGAAGGCTACGTTAAATGGAATGCACCCCAGCGAGAATGTAGGGGACGATGCCCACATCGTCCCGCGCCCAGGGTGGATTATTTCCATGGCCCGGTTGAATGGGGAATCTTATGTTATCATCCCGTTCCTTCGCACCATTCAACGCGGCAAGGTAGTTCCGTAAGGTGGCGGGACGATGTGGGCATCGTCCCCTACAAGGGAAACGGGGTGTTCCAACCGGTAAAAAAGTTATAAGGGTGATGTCAAAATTGAAATTATATAATATTTGACATATATCGTAGAACATGTTATAATTTTCGCTGAAAGAGAATATACTTCTGGAAAGGAGATGTATACTGTGACCCTGTTTGAGTCTATTTTGCAGAAATATGGCACCAATGAGCCGATTTTGTCCTCAGAGATTTCATTTCAGGATTATTCCCGCCCGTGGATTTATAAGCAGCTGAATCAGCTCTGCGTGGATGGAAGGCTTATCCGCTACGAAAAGGGCATTTATTATATCCCTACGCTTACCCCCTTTGGGAAAAGCCTGCTGAACCCCAGAAAGGTCATTGAGCGGAAGTACATCTTCCGGGGTGGAGAGACCGTCGGCTATTACTGCGGCATGACCTTTCAGAATCAGCTTCGGTTAACGACGCAGATGCCCAATGTGATTGAGCTTTACACCAACAACGAAACGACCCGCGCCCGGGATGTATATGTCGGAAAGCAGAAAGTCCTGCTCCGCAGAGCGCGGACGAAAATTACCGCTGCCAATGCGGATGTTCTCAGCTTTCTTGAGCTGATGAATGAGCTGGATGCGGATATGCTGGATGACGAGAAGAAAGCCATCCTTGCAAAGTTTATTTCCGACCGGCAAATTACCCGCAAGGGTATCACAACCTATGCACCGATGTTCCCGGATCGGGCGATGCGGACATTGATCGAAAGTGAGGTAATTTACAGTGTTGCACAATGACCGCCCCTTGTTTGAGCAGGTCATCCTCCGCGTATCAGAGGACACTGGTATCGAGGCCAGTATTATCGAGAAGGATTACTATGTGACGCTGTTCCTCCGGCGGATTGTGACACAGCTCCCCAATATCATTTTCAAGGGCGGCACGTCCCTCTTCAAGTGCTATCAGTTGATCAACCGATTTTCCGAGGATATTGACCTGAATATCGAAACGGGAGCCCATCCCACAGAGGGGCAGCGGAAGAAATTGAAGGAGACTATCGTTTCCATTATCGATGAATATGGCTTCACCCTCACCAATCCGGGCAATGTCCGCAGTCGTCGGGATTATAATCGATATATCGTGGATTATCCCACGATTTTTCCCACCAGCTATCTCAAAGAGCATCTGATCGTGGAAACAGCCGTGTATATCAAAGCCTATCCCTGCAAGCGGATGCGGGCATCCAGCCTTATTTATGATTATCTGAAAAAGCACGGTTACACGGATTTGATTGGGCAGTACGGTTTGCAGCCTTTTGAGCTGAACGTGCAGACGGCTGAACGCACACTCGTTGATAAAGTGTTCGCGTTGGGTGACTACTACCTTTCTGATGCTGTCCACGAGCATTCCCGTCATGTGTATGACATTTACAGGCTGCTGGATGTTGTTACCTTGGATGATTCCATGAAGGAGCTTGTGCAGAGTGTCCGGGAAGAGAGAAAGCCGCATGTGAATTGCCGCTCTGCCAAGGATGGCATTGATATGAATGATCTGCTGCGTGAAATTGTTGATAAGGCAGTTTACAGGCAGGACTATGAGGACATCACAGCCAGAATCCTTTTTGAAGAGGTTCCCTACGAAACGGCTGTCACTGCCTTGCAGAAGATTATCGAAAGCAAAATTTTCTCCCTTGCTGATTGAATCCGTCCTCCCCCTCGGCTTCCCCCGGGGGTGTTGCAGAGCGCAGCGAATCTTTCAATATAATGA
>CAVIFH010000437.1:0-2065 GCA_963641615.1 bacterium
GAAGCATACATAGGCGCCTACCATGATGATGTCGCCGTGGGCGAAGTTCAGCATCTTGGCAATACCATAGACCATGGTATAGCCCAGAGCAATGATGGCATAAACGGCACCAATGCTGATTCCGTTTATGCAGTACTGCAGGATATTCATATTCTATCTCCCTTCAACAGTTTATAACAGAGGCCGCGGTGCAGCCTTTCTTATCAGCTGCCGACAGTGATTATGCAGGAAGGGGGGAGTGAAGTGCTCCCCCTTTCCGGTGCTTTTTCGATATTACTCTACGCTGGTGTAGACGCCGTCCTTGATGGTAACAACGGAGCCGGACTTGGAGACGAAGCCGTCCTCATCCCAGGTCATGCCCATACCGGTGATGCCGTCGTAGGTCATGGTGGTGTACTGCTCGATCATAGCAGTGCAGATCTCTTCAGCGGACTCGCTGCCGGTGATGCCGGCGTTGGTGCAGGCCTGATACATGGACCAGATGACATCATAGGCGTCAGCGCCGAACTGGTTTGGAGTCTCGTTGTACAGCTCCCGATACTTTGCGACGAAAGCAGCGGTGCGCTCATCGGTGGAGTCAGCTGCGAAGGGAGTCAGCATATACAGGCCCTCTGCCAGGGAGGTATCGAAGCCTTCCACGTCCAGGATGCCGTCCATGCCGTCAACGCCGAAGAATGCGGGGGTATAGCCGATCTTGTTTGCGTAGGTCAGGATGACGGAAGCCTCGGTGTAGTAGATGGGCAGGAACACCAGATCTGCACCGGCCTCCTGGCACTTGGTGACCTGAGTATCCAGGTTGGACTTGGTATCAGAGGTGAAAGCCTCGGTGCAGACGATCTCAAGGCCCAGCTCTTCTGCCTTTGCCTGGAAGTTTTCCAGAATGCCGGTGGAGTAAACGTCGGAGGAGTCATAGATGACGCCGACCTTGGTGCCGAGGCCCTTCTCTACGATTGCTTCAGCGGAAACAGTTCCCTGCATGGGGTCGGTGAAGCAGACCTGGAAAACATTGTCGCCGGTCTCAGCAACGTCAACAGCGGAAGCGGAGGGGGTCAGCATGAAGATGCGGTCTTCATTGGTCAGAGGGCCGACAGCCAGAGCCGGGCCGGTTGTGACGGTGCCGCAGAACAGCTGCATGCCCCAGTCCTTCAGGGTGTAGTATGCGGAAACTGCCTTCTCGGGGTCGTGCTCGTCATCCTGGCAGTTCAGCTCGAACTGCAGGCCGCCCAGAGCGTTTACCTCGTCAACAGCGATCTGTGCTGCGCGGGCAACACAGGTGCCGTAAACAGCTGCGCCGCCGGTCAGAGGGCCGGACATGCCAATCTTTACAGTGCCCTCTTCTGCAGAGGCGGGGAATGCGAACATCGCAGCGACCATGGCGACGGCCATAACGATAGCAAGTAACTTCTTCATTTTTATTTCTCCTTCTGAAAAATTTTTGAATTCGAACGGATAACGGGAGCACCTCGCAGCGCGCCTTGCGGGGCGACCCTTATAAAAAAACGGCTACAGTTTTATGCAACTGCAACCGTTCTTTCATACAATTTGAAATCCCGGTTACGAACACCCATGCAGTCGTACAGCTACTGCAAGTACAATAATGCAAATGGACACCATCTGAGCAGCGACAGTGTCCATTATTATGTTCATAATTCGGGCATCAAAGGAAGCCGCAGAGGCCATGCCGCTGCAGGAAGAAGCGCAAAAGCTGAAAGAATTCATGTGTGTCATCTTCGTTTACCTCCCCTTGAATTTGGGCCTATTGTATCTCTTACATGGACATTTGTCAACGGTGCAAATACTACCAGATTCATTTTTTATTCATTTTCCTTTTTGTGCAGAAGTAACAAATGCATAAAGAATCGTTCTGGCGCCGCGAGGGGCTTTTGGCGGCACCGCGCGAAGAGGCAAGAGCGATTGCTGAGAGATTTTGTTTCAAGTTAAAGTTTGAAAAACGCAGGGATACTGTATGTATCTCAAGTTTTCAAACTGAAAAATTGGGACAAAAGATCCAGGGCAATACCGCATAATGAGGCAAGGGCATTCATCGAGAGATTTTGGTTCAAGA
>CAVIFH010000438.1:0-2064 GCA_963641615.1 bacterium
GCCCGGAATGGCATCGTTGCACGCGCGAATTTCGCTGATAAACGCGTTTCACCCTGTATGGGCTGCGCATCCATCTCTGCATAGGCCTTCAGCAGCTTAACGGTCATCGGAAGATAATAATTCATCAGCTTTTTAAGCTCCGGCACGATCTCCGGGTGATTTTCCGCTCGGTCAAAAATCGTACGCACAAGCATTTCCATATGGGAAATCTTATCAGAAATTTCTTCGCCCGGAATGGCATCGTTGCACGCGCGAATTTCGCTGATAAACGCGTTTCCTTTGTCCAAGACCTCCTGCAGCTGGGCAGAGCGTTTCTTCTGCTCCTGCGCAGCCTGCTGCTTCTGCTCGTCCGCAGCTGCCTGCTGTCTGGCTATGGCCTGCTTTTGTTTCGCTTCCAGATAATAGGTGTAGGACTCATTGCTGGTAATCAGATTATTTTCTTCCTCGTCCAAGTGCCCTTCCAGGAACATTCCGCTGTCAATCATCCCTTTGAGCTCTTTTCGGACAAACTTCGGCTTCTTCCCGACTGCACGTGCCAGCCGCTCCAATTCACACTGGGTTTTTCCATCCAGCATCTGCAGATATCTCCGAAAGCGCCACACCTGCCTGACGCTGCAGATTCCATTCGAAAGCAGGAGCATTCCCCCTGCCAGCAGAACCAGTGAAAAGCCTCCTAAGATGGTATGCATTCCGAACAGATGTGCAAGGATTCCGTTTCCCAGCAAGCCGCCGATCCCGGAAATCGTCAAGAAGCCGCCGCCCGCGGCTTTGATAACGCCGCCCGCAAATTTCCCCGTGGTTGTGCCGTACAGCATCGGCAGGTTCGAATTCTGCTGCGTACTCTGCACCCGCGTTGCCCGTGTGGAGCCAAGCTTGCTGCTGTAGATATTTACGTTTGGCTGCTCTCCGCAGGCCCGCGGCCTGCTTCCGGCATATGGCGGAGTAAAGTCATGCCGCTCCTCCACGATTTTGCGCTGCTCCGTGCCGCCCTGCGCAGCCTTTCGAAGGGAATCCGCCGCGGTATTCATAGCTTCGTTCACTGTCCGCCGGATATTCCTGTTTAAATTCTGAAAATCCCGGGAGTTCACCGCACGGTCAACCATGGCCTCAACGGCATCCCCCAAGTCATCCAAACTGCTGTTATAGGGCATAAAACTCCTCCGTAATTTTCCCTTGCTGTCTGCTGCCCATTATATCCCTGTTCCTCAGAAATTACAAGAAAAACATCTCTTTATCTCTGTTTACCGCAGGAAATCTAAAATTTTCTTGGTCTGTTTTTCTGCGTTTTTTTCGCTCAGCACAAACTGTTTTGCCTTTTCGCCTATCTCCGCCCGCTTAAGCTGCGGCAGTGCACACATTTCTGACAGCACGGCAGCAAGTGTCTCCGAAGTTTGATCCGGAACATAGCGAATAAAAGCATCGTATTCATCCGGAATTCCATCCAGCTTGTAGGCAACCACCGGCACGCCGGATGCCAGATATTCCATCGTTTTTGAAGGGAAACTGTACTTCGTAAACTCAGCATTATTCTGCCGCGGATTTACCAGCACTGCCGCACTGCGCTGAAGCGCAAGGGCCTGTGTGCGGTCAACCCTCCCCAGAAACACGATCCGACTGTCCTTCCGTTTTTGGATTTCCGCTTCCGCTGCACCAAAGCCGCAGATTACAAGTTTCACATCGGTATTCTGTATTTTTTCAAAAGCTTCCAACAGCGTACCGATTCCGAACTCGTAATTCAATGTACCCGTATACAAGATGTATTTCTGATCCTTCAGCATATCCGGAATGGAAGTTTCCGCAGCATCTGTTTGCTCCGGTGCGATTCCCTCTACAACGATATGCGGGCTTTTTAACTTCAAACGATCCGCCATCTGTTCAGTAAGCAGAACAAACTTGTCAACTGCATTGTAGAGCCGTGCAGTCCTGCGTGCCTCATAATCGTTGTATATTCTGTGCAGCCCATGCAGCTCTCTTGCGCTGGAAAATTCCGGGATGTCTGCAATCATGCAGCAGGTCTCAACCGTTGGATTCAATCGCTTTGCATATTTTGCAAGAGACAAAAAC
>CAVIFH010000439.1:0-2054 GCA_963641615.1 bacterium
GGATTATGGCAGCCTTATCCTATTGAGTATAAACGCGGGAAATCAAAGGAAAGTACCATGGATGCCTTACAGCTTTGTGGACAAGCAATGTGCTTGGAGGAAATGCTCTGCTGCGTTATTCCCGCTGGCGCACTCTACTATGCGCAGCCCCGCCGTCGACAAGAAATTATTTTTTCAGATAATCTGCGTCAGGAAGTTCAGTCCCTTATTTCCGAAATGCACCAGTTATATGCCCGCGGTCAAACACCAAAAGTAAAGCCAACAAAATCTTGTAACGCATGTTCGTTGAGGGATTTATGTATGCCGAAACTGATGCAAAAGCGCTCCGTGGCAGATTATCTGCGTAGCGCAATGGAGGAACCGCCGTGAAGCAACTCCTGAATACACTATTCGTTACCTCAGAAGATATCTATCTGTCGCTGGACGGCGAAAACATAGTGGCTAACCGCAGCGGTGAGGAAGTTGCGCGATATCCGCTGCATACTCTGCAAGGAATTGTATCCTTTTCGTATTCCGGCGCATCTCCCGCATTAATGGGTGCCTGTGTTCAGCGGCAAATTGGGCTTTCATTTTGCACACCAAGAGGCCGTTTCTTAGCACGTACATCCGGCGCCGCACAAGGAAATGTTTTCCTTCGCCGCACACAATACAGGATGTCCGATGATCCTGTGCAAAGCTGCCGCATTGCGCGTATGATGATCTTCGGTAAAGTATATAATTCCCGTTGGAGCATTGAGCGAACGCGGCGTGACCACGCGCTCAGAATAGACTGCAGCCGCTTTCAGACAGTATCCTCTCAATTGCAGGAGCTGCTTTCCCAGATTGCCGTAGAATCCTCTTTGGATTCTCTTCGTGGCCTGGAAGGCGCAGGCGCAACTGCGTATTTTAGCTTACTTGATGATATGATTCTGCAGGGAAAGGATACATTCTTTTTCCATGGCAGAAACCGTCGTCCGCCACTGGATGCATTTAATGCATTGCTGTCATTTGCCTACAGTCTGCTTGCCAGTGACTGTGCATCTGCATTGGAAAGCGTCGGATTGGATTCCTATATTGGTTTTTTGCATCGTGACCGTCCCGGTCGGGCATCCCTCGCACTGGATTTAATGGAGGAATTGCGAGCGTGTTTCGCGGACCGTTTTGTCCTGACGCTGGTAAACAATCGGGTGCTGAAAGCATCAGACTTTGACTTTCGTGAAAGCGGTGCGGTACTTCTGACAGATCAAGGGAGAAAATCTTTTTTGCAGCGCTGGCAGGAACGAAAACAGGAACTGATTACTCATCCCTATTTGGAAGAGAAAATTCCTTGGGGAATGGTGCCATATGTACAAAGCTTACTCCTTGCGCGGTTCCTTCGAGGAGATTTAGAGGATTATCCGCCCTTTTTATGGAAGTGATGCTATGTTCGTGCTAATTACCTATGATGTCAACACCGAGGATGCCGCTGGTCGAAAGCGACTGCGGCAAATTGCCCGGCAGTGCGTAAATTTTGGTCAAAGGGTGCAGAATTCGGTGTTCGAATGTTCACTGGATGCCGCACAATGCCGAAGCTTGCAGAACAAGCTCTGTAAACTGATAGACCCAAGCAAAGACAGTCTGAGGTTTTACTATTTAGGCAAAAACTATGAGGGCAAGGTTGAGCATTTTGGCTGTAAAAGCACATACCTTCCGGACGATGTATTGATGATATAAAATAAAAGTGCGAATATGAAATACCCTTAAAATTCCCAGAAGGTTCGCACAAATATTCGCCCGTAATTTGGGTGAAGGGAAAAAGGATGCGGCATACTTTTCCTCTCTTGCTCTCTATTTTCTTGCCGCAAAATACATTATTCTACTTTTTTTACAAAGATGCGCATTGCATTCTGTGCATCTTTGATGTCGCACCCCCCCACGGGGTGCGTGGATTGAAATCTTCGACATTGATGTGTCCGGCCTGAGCGGGGCACGTCGCACCCCCCCACGGGGTGCGTGGATTGAAATACGAGTCACGCCGTTAATGTTGATTTTGGGGTTGTCGCACCCCCCCACGGGGTGCGTGGATTGAAATAACC
>CAVIFH010000440.1:0-2053 GCA_963641615.1 bacterium
ACCCTGGGAGAGGACAGGGGAGGAGGCAGGCTCCACCGCAACAATTTTTACGGAAGGATCTTTCTCCTTCAGGTATCTTCCCACACCGGTAATGGTGCCGCCGGTGCCGACGCCTGCGACGAAATAGTCTACATTGCCGTCAGTGTCATCCCAGATTTCTGGGCCGGTGGTCAGATAGTGGGCCTTTGCGTTGGAAGGATTCGTGAACTGGGAGGGGATAAAGCTGTTCGGAATCTCCTTTGCCAGCTCCTCTGCCTTTGCAATGGCACCGGACATGCCCTTTGCACCCGGGGTGAGTACAAGCTCCGCACCGAATGCCTTCATCAGCTGGCGGCGTTCCACGCTCATGCTGTCCGGCATGACGATGATGATCTTATATCCCCGCGCTGCGGCTAGGGAGGCAAGGCCGATGCCGGTGTTTCCGCTGGTGGGCTCGATGATGGTGGAGCCCTGCTTCAGGATGCCTTCCGCTTCCGCGTCGTCCAGCATCTGCTTGGCAACGCGGTCCTTTACGGACCCTGCAGGATTGAAATACTCGACTTTGGCGAGAATTTTAGCTTTCAGATTGTACTTTCTTTCGGTATTTGTCAGCTCCAGAAGGGGCGTATGGCCAATCAGCTGATCGGCGGAGGTGTATATCTGAGACATGGCATTGGCTCCTTTTCTTAAGGCAGCACTGCTGGGTTCGCCTGCGGTGCAGCCTTTAATTTAAATATATTTACCAACCATATTGGTAGGTAAGTATCTTATACCACATTTAACCTACCATGTCAAGGGGTAAATGAAAGAACCCCCCGCATGTGGCACACCGGGCTGTTTAAAAATGCGTCAGATCTTCTCGTAGTCGAAAAATTCCCGCTTCAGTCTGTCACCTACGTTCAGCCCATCCGGCAGGAGGGCCAGGGCAACCTGCCCCTCGGCCCCGGTGCTGTCATACCGGATGATGGCATAATCTCCGCAAATATCAATTACGGTGCATGTATCTGTCATAGTCAGTCTCCTGTATCATGGGCAAAGCCCAAAATTCTGCGTGGAAATGATGCGGTCCGGGGGAGAGAAATGCTCAAAGGATGAATAGATAGGCAAGAATTTTCAGAATCCACAGGTGGATCGGGTAGAAAATATAAAACATCCATTTGCTGAAGCCATTGTTTATCCCGCGCTTTCCGTTGTAAAGCAGAATCGGAACAATGACCGAAATCATGGCCCATTCGTTGTCAAAGCAGAGGGTGGCCCAAAGGGAGATGCCGGTGCCGCCGGAGAGACAGCTGCAGACTGCCTTCAGGAACAGAACTGCGGACCATACTGCAATGCCAATGCAGATTTTTCCTTTTTTTCCATGAAAAACCAGGCACAGCAGCAGTACTGGCAGCAGATAAATGCCGCCCTCACAGAAAACCATGGAGAAAAGGGCAATCATACATGCCGCGGCATACAAAGAAATTTTCCGGATGCCGCTGCAGGCTTTGGCACGGCATAAAATCATCAGAATGCCGAGATAAACCGCCAGCGTCCATAAAATGTTATTGCCTTCAATGATGGAGTAGAAGCTCACATTTCCTGTAAGGGTATCGGTATTGTGGAAGGCAAGATTGATCACTGCGTTGCCTGCAAACATAATGGCAGCCATCAGGAGCATGCGGAGAAAGTATTTTTCCCTGCTGCGGGTGTGGAAGAATCCCTCTGTCAGGAAGAAAACAAACAGCGGCGCCACAAATCGGGGCAGCAGTGAAATCCACGCAGGCCCGATGCACAGGTAGGTGTGCACATGGTCAAGCAGCATAAAGAGCAGGGCAATCAGCTTCAGTGTAAAGGCGTCCGCTCCGCGGCTGCCCTGATTTGAATCTATTTTCATTCGCATTCCACTCCGTCCTTGTTTTACAGACCCCAGTATACATGAAAACGCGCCGGATGGGAAGAGGCCTGTATAAAATATTCCTCTGCGGGGGCAGAAAAAGGAGGAGAAATCGAAGCCAAGTCTCTTTTGGCAATTGAGGGCGCGGTGGACCGGGCGGTGGACCGGTGCATGAAATGCGGGAAAAAAGGATTGACT
>CAVIFH010000441.1:0-2046 GCA_963641615.1 bacterium
CCGTTGTAACAGAGTACCAGTATGACCAAAACAACCACAGTGACAGCCAGTTTATTCAAGAGCATCTTGAGCAGATGGATAAACAAAAAGAGCGGACTGTTATCGTCACGGACGGCGCGTATAGTGGAATAGAAAATACACAGCTTGCAGCCGATAAAAACATAGAACTGATTACCACAAGTCTGACAGGGAAAGCAGCTCCGGATATTTTGGCTGATTTTGAATTCAACGAAGAGGGAACAAAAGTCCTTCGCTGTCCAGCCGGTTACGCACCGAAAAGCTGTTCTTATATGAAGCAAAGCAATCAGTGTGCCGTTTCCTTTCTGCATGAGCAGTGTTCCAACTGTCCGTATCAGAATCAATGCAGACCGAAGATTTTTAAGCGGGTTGCAAAAATAGTAACATCCAAAGCTGCACATGAACGTGCAAAAATCCAACGAAGCATGAATAGCGAGGAATTCAAAAATTATGCAAGACTTCGTAATGGCGTAGAAACTGTTCCGTCGAATATACGCAGGAATTACCATTTAGAAAAGATGCCTCGAGGGAAACAGCGAGGCAAGTTCTTTTTCGGTTCTAAAATAGCAGCATTGAATTTCCGAAAATTCTTCAATTATGTGAAGGGTTTGGGAAACTATGCCCAAAATCCGATACTTGCATAAAACAAGGCAGGGAATATCCCACATATTTCCTCAAAAGTCCAACAATATGCTACAAAATATGAATTTTTCAAGGTACTATAGAAATAGGGGCAAAGTTACTTATGGTTTTGACCCCAACATCATCATATATTTGAATAAAAATTCTTTAAGGTTTGTTAAAGTTTTATAAACGTGAATTGAGAGGGCGATTTGAGAGAATAAAACAAGTGACAAATCCTGTCGAAGAGGTTATAATAAGATGAACTGGCGTCTTGCGCCAAATAGATTACGGAGGAAAGAAAAATGACAAATTGGAAAAATCTTGATACTTTGGATTCTTACAAGGCACTTGAGGCATGTAAGGGCAGTGTAGATCTCACAACTGTTATGGCTGGTGAGAGCGGTGCAAACCGTGCGAAGAACTACAGCGTACCAATGGCAGAGAAGCTTACTTACAACTTCGCTGCAAAGGAAGTGGATGACACAGTTTTGGAGAAGCTTGCAGCCCTTGCCAAGGAAGCAGAGCTTGTTGACAAGTTCAAAGAGCTTTACAATGGTGCCGTTATCAATACAGGAGAGAACCGTCTGGTTCTTCATCAGATGACACGTGGTCAGCTTGGCGAGCCAGTCAAGGCAGATGGCGTAGACAAGAGAACATTTTATGTAGAGCAGCAGAATCGTATTGCAGAGTTTGCAAATAAGGTACACAATGGCGAGATCACAAACGCAGCCGGTGAGAAGTTCACAACTGTTGTACAGATCGGTATCGGTGGTAGTGACCTTGGTCCTCGTGCAATGTATCTGGCACTGGAGAACTGGGCAAAGAAGAACGGCACATTCAAGATGGATGCAAAGTTCATCAGCAACGTTGATCCAGATGATGCGGCAGCAGTTCTCGCATCTACAGATGTAGCACATTCTATCTTCGTACTTGTATCAAAGTCTGGTACAACCTTGGAGACACTTACAAATGAGTCCTTCGTGAAGGATGCGCTTGCAAAGGCAGGTCTGGATGCTTCAAAGCATATGATCGCAGTTACAAGTGAGACATCTCCACTTGCAAAGAGCGATGATTACCTTGCAGCATTCTTTATGGATGATTATATCGGCGGTCGTTATTCTTCTACATCTGCTGTTGGTGGTGCCGTACTTTCACTGGCATTTGGCCCGAATGTATTTGCACGTTTCTTAAATGGTGCGGCAGCAGAAGATGAGACAGCAAAGAATACAGATATTATGAAGAACCCGGCTATGCTTGATGCATTGATCGGCGTTTATGAGCGTAACGTACTTGGTTACCCTGCTACAACTGTTCTTCCATATTCACAGGCATTGAGCCGTTTCCCTGCACATCTGCAGCAGCTTGATATGGAGTCCAATGGTAAGTCTGTAAACCGTTTTGGTG
>CAVIFH010000442.1:0-2042 GCA_963641615.1 bacterium
ATTCACTCTATCAGTCAGCCCGAAGGGGCTGACAGCTTCCTCTAGGAGGAAGCCTTCCGCTGCAGCGGGAAGGGGACAGTGCCAGTTTTATTAATTGCCTGGCCTGTTTTTACGCATATAGCCAATTAAATTTTCATACATTTCCCTTAATCCGACTTGCGCCTGCCACCCGAGGCTTCGCAGTTTTCCGGTGTCTAGGTTCATGTGAAGTGTGTTGGTATAACCCATCTTGGAAATATCCTGCTTCTCGATCACAACGTTTATTCCGCCGATGTCTGCAACCAAATTTGCCATATCCAGAATTGAACAGAACGTGCTCTCGTTGGCGGCGGTATATGCTTCACCATCCGCGCCGCTTAAAAGGACCGTTAAAATTGCAAGCACGGCATCTATGGTGTACAGATAGCTTCGTTCGGTTTCACCTGCTGTTTTTAATACAATATTCTTCTTTTCAATTGCACACCTTGCAAATTCTGCGAATACACGGCCGTCATTATAGGAAACGCCCGGCCCAAATGTCTGCGTCAATCTCAGAACTTTCGCATGGACGCCATACTCTGAAGCATATGCAGCACACAGACTTTCACATACCTGTTTGCCGAGCGGATAACAATTCCTTACCACAGAGGAATCAAAGGAACCCCCTTCAGGCTCTTTGACGGTATGCCCCTTTGGCGGGAAACCGTAAACCTCCATTGTCGAGAGAAAAACAAATCCCTCGGCATTTTTTATTTTTGCAAATTCCAGAATATTTTTCGTCCCGTTTACTGCGGAATCAATCGTTTCAACCGGATTGTTTACAAAGAAAATACTGGATGTCGGATTTGCGCAATGTACAATGTAATCTACATTCCCGCTATATACAGGTACCTCATTCAGGCTGCATACGACATATTCAACATTGTCCCCAAACATCTTTTGGGCTTTTGGCTTATTTCGAACCTGAACAACAACATGTGCATTCGTGCAGCAGAGCAATGCCTGAACAAGAGTTGACCCAATTAAGCCGGTAGCGCCTGTGACATAGATTGTTTTATTTTTCAGCCGTGCCCAGTTGACGCAGTTTGCCGACTTCAGTATATGTTCGTCATATGCATCCATGATTATTCATCCATCCCGTAAATCTGCGCGTTTTCTTTTGCTTCCAGGATTGCGCGCATGGTGTAAAAATCCTCCGGCGTGGTGATTTTGATGTTCTCCCCGGGGCCGTCGATCAGATAGAGGTTGTATCCGTATTTCTGCATCATGGTGCAGGAGTCAATGCAGTTCTTCACTCCCTCGGCAAGGGCCCGCTCATGGGCGCTGAGGATATCCTCCAGGTAGAAGCTCTGAGGCGCTTTCGCCACTCTGGAGTTGCTCCTGTCCGGCACATAGTCAATGGAGAATGTCCCCTCGTTCACCACCAGGATGGTCTCCTTCACCTTGGCCGTGGTGATGGCGGAGCCATGGGCCTTCACCGACGCAATGTTGTCGCTGATCAGCTTCTCGTTGATCAGCGGGCGCACCCCGTCATGGATCAGCACGATTGCCCGCTCGCTCCCTGCAATTTCCTTCGCCGCAATGAGCCCATTGTAAATGGAGAGCTGCCCGGTCTCGCCCCCGGGGACGACCTTTTTTACCTTCTCAATGCGATATTTATACAGCAGGTCATTCAGGTAATTAATCCATTCCTTCACGCACACGACGACGATGGCGTCGATCATCGGGTGATTCTCAAAATGCTCCAGAGTATGGATGATGATCGGTTTATTGTATAATTCAAGGAATTGCTTCGGCCGGTCCTTGCTGTGCATCCTGCTGCCGACTCCACCGGCGAAAATAACTGCAATATTCATCCTGCGTTTTCACATCTCTTTCTGGTTTCCGTCTGCTCCGCATCAGCGGCGGAAGTCGTTTTATAAAGGAGCTTCCTTAATATGGCCCCCAATTCCAGCCCCGCCGCAGCGCTTCTTAACATGCCTCCCTCTTAGAGGGAGGTGGCAACCGAACAGGTTGCCGGAAGGAGTGAATTAAAATCCCTGCGCCGCAGCGCTCCTTAATAT
>CAVIFH010000443.1:0-2024 GCA_963641615.1 bacterium
ATCCTGACTCTTCAGCAACATGCTCAACCAGCTTTTTGTCATAAAAGGGAATACCGAGTTTTTCCGCGATCAGATGACCTACCGGCAATCCGCCTGCACCGTATTCTCTGCTGATAGTAATAATTTGCTTTGCCATAATATATACCTCCTTGCTGAGTGGATACATACATTATAGTAACTATTGCTGAAAATGTCAAATATAAAATGCCGCTGCTGTGAAATTTGCCAAAATTTCTGCCTGTGTTTTACCTGCTGCCATAAATTCCTTTATCAGGAAATTCTCTCAATTGTATTTTTGATTCGAGAAACGGTCCTGTCATAGCCGAGAATCTGCATAACGGTGTACAGATCCGGAGAATTCGTTTTCCCTGTAACAGCCAGCCGAAGGAAGGTGGATACGTCCGCAACATTTCCGGGGAATGTGTCAGGAGCCGCTTTATATGCTTTCATATCCGTTGTGTAGCCTACTTCAGCGGTGATCTCCTTGATTTTTTCGAACCATGTGTTGGAGTCATCCTGAATGTTGAAGATTTCCAGGAACTTCTGCAGCACATCTCTTATTACACCGGACGAGAATTTCTCTTCAAACACTGGTGCTTCCAGGTATTCATCATAGAAGAATCCCATGTATGGCTTGGCATCGGCCCACGTTGCCAGATCCTTCCGCGGTTTTTTCCCGCCGCGCCCGATTGCAAAAATCTTCATGGCAAAAGCCGGATCAGACTCCAGTTTTTCTGCAAATGGTGCATCAAATTCCTTTGCCCATTCGAGCAGAAGAGAGTAGACCTGCTCTGTACCCATCTTGGCAATTTCGTTCTTGGATACATCGCAAAGCTTTGCGTAATCGAAAAGATTGCCTGCCGGGTTCAGTTTTTTCGCACTGAATTTAAAATCAGAAGCCGGAGCGGACGGGTTTGCACGGCGCCAGTCCTCATAGTTGGAATTCAGGAGCGTCATGATATACTCATATACTGCCTGTACCGGGAAACCGGCAGATTTATAATAAGTCAGCGCCAATTCAGGATCTTTTCGCTTGGAAAGCTTTCGTTTGGAGGTCCCGTCCATCTTCATGAGCGGTCCGATATGCACATACTTCGGGAGCTTAAATCCCAAAGCCTGAAACAGCTGGATATGGAACGGAAGGCTTGGCAGCCATTCGTCTCCGCGGACAACATGAGTGGTACGCATCAGATGGTCATCTACCGCATGGGCAAAGTGATAGGTCGGAATTCCGTCGGACTTCAGGAGTACCTGGTCAACATTATTTTCGGTTACGGTTAATTCTCCCTTTACAAGATCGTTGAATTTGAACTGCTTGGAAGCATCTCCCGTAGAGCGAAAACGCAGTACCCAAGGCTTGCCTGCCCGGATCTGCTCCGTCACATCCGAAAGAGGTCTGTCACGCCAGATGGCATACGGGCCATAGTATCCGGTCGTTTCCTTGTTTGCCTCCTGCTTTTCGCGCATTGCGGCAAGTTCTTCTTCAGTACAGAAGCAGGGATAGGCTTTTCCTTCCTCAACCAGTTTTTTTGCGTATACATGGTAAATGGCTGCGCGCTGCCGCTGCCGATAGGGACCATAGTCCCCGTGATCACCCGAAATGGTAGCACCTTCGTCAAAGTGAATCCCGTAGTGCTTCAGAGACTCGATCAGAATTTCAACAGCCCCCGGAACCTCACGTTTTGCGTCAGTGTCTTCTACGCGAAGAAAAAGTACACCGCCGCTCTGATGGGCCATCCGCTCAGAGGTCAGTCCCTGAACAAGGTTTCCCAAATGGACAAATCCTGTCGGCGACGGCGCCATACGCGTAACAACCGCCCCCTCCGGAAGATTCCGGGACGGATATTTTGCTTCCAGTTCATCGCAGGTCATGGTAACATCCGGAAAGAGGAGCTCTGCCAGTGCATGAAAATCCATGTCAAATACCTCGTTTGCTTATCAATATTTTCCATATAATAGCATTGCAGGAAAAGTTTGTCAATTTTTCTTGAGGCAATACCACATAATGAGGCAAGTGCATTCAC
>CAVIFH010000444.1:0-2022 GCA_963641615.1 bacterium
CTTCTGCATCCAGATGCAGGTAAGATGTTTCGCTTCCGACACAGTGGCCTCCTGCAAGGTGCTGCCAGCTCAGAACGCGGCAAACGTTTTGAACCGCAACAGCGCGTTTTTCTGCGTCAGGGTCACTCAAATCCTGATAGCAGCCCAGCACGGAAATTTCTACATCATGCGCTGTAAAGCCGTTTTGAATGGCTTCCAGCTGTTCATGTGAAATGTGCTGATAATCGTTGATGCCCTCAATGGCCTTCGGCACGGCGAGCTGTGCCGCCTGATAACCGGCATTGTGCAGAATCAACGCCAGTTCCTCTGCCGAATGCTTGCCATAGTCGTGGGCACGGCAGCCAATTTTCATAGCATATGCCTTTCCTTACTGGGGCTGCTTGCCGATGTAAGCCAGTATGCCGCCGTCAACGTACAGGATCAGGCCATTGACGAAATCGGATGCCTCGGATGCGAGGAAAACAGCCGGGCCACCCAAATCTTCGGCTTCACCCCAGCGGCCTGCAGGAGTTTTTGCCACTATAAACTGGTCGAACGGATGACGGCTGCCGTCGGGCTGAATTTCGCGCAGGGGTGCAGTCTGCGGTGTAGCAATGTAGCCGGGTCCGATACCGTTGCACTGGATGTTGTACTGACCGTATTCGGAAGCGATGTTCTTAGTCAGCATCTTCAAACCGCCCTTGGCAGCGGCATAAGCAGAGACTGTCTCACGGCCCAGTTCGCTCATCATGGAGCAGATGTTGATGATTTTGCCGCCGCCCTGTGCAATCATGTCGGGGATGACAGCTTTTGCCACGATGAATGGAGCGTTCAAGTCAACATCAATTACCTGACGGAACTGTTCTGCGCTCATCTCGGTCATGGGGATGCGCTTGATAATTCCGGCGTTGTTGACCAGAATGTTGATGTGGCCAACTTCTTCGGTGATCTTTGCCACCAGAGCGTTTACGGCATCCTCGTCGGTGACGTCGCAGACATAGCCGTGTGCCTTGATGCCGGCTTCTTCGTAAGCGGCGAGACCCTTATCAACCAGTTCCTGCTTGATGTCATTAAACACGATAGTTGCACCGTTGGCTGCCATTGCCTTTGCAATAGCCATGCCGATGCCATACGATGCACCGGTGATCAGTGCGATTTTTCCGGTCAGATCAAAAGATTTGGGAGTGCAGATAGCCATAATAATAACCCTCCATAAAAATTAAAAAATCATTCAAAGGTTTCGAGTGCTTCCACAAGTGCAAGGATGGTCAGAGACTGACCGTATGCCATGGGAGCAATCAGGATGTTCTTGTAGTGGTCGCGGTCGTAGCCCATGCCTGTGCCGCCAGACACCTTAAGCACTGTACCATCGGTGTCGATGTTCTTGAGGATTGCACGGACAGCCTTCTGGGCACAAGGCAGGTAAGAATCGTCCAGAATCCCCATGCGGATACCCTTCAGGATGCCTGCTGTAATAGCAGCGGAGCCGGAAGTTTCTTCGTAGCTGGTGGGATCATCCAGAACCGTATGCCACAGGCCGTTCTCGCCCTGCAAGTCACGCAAAGCACGCACCTGCGCTTTGTAGGTATCCAGAATGAATGCCTTGACGCCCTGATTCAGAGTACCCTTGAACATATCCAGATAGTCCAGGATACCCAGCGTGAACCAGCTGTTTCCGCGGCACCAGAACACGCCGCCAAAGTTGTCCATGCGGTTGAAAGACCAGCCGTGGAAGAACAGACCGGTATGGGTATCATACAGATACTTGATGTGCATCAGCACCTGCTTGATAGATTCATCAATCCACTCCTGTTTGCCGTATTTCTGACCCATCCGGTTCAGGAACAGTACTGTCATAAACAAAGTGTCGATCCACATCTCACTTTCGTTCAGACGAACTCCCTGACGGTCGCCGTTGGCACTGGTGACGTGCTGGAAGCCACCCTCACGGGTGCGCGGGATGCACTCCATCAGCCACTTTGCCCAGTCTACACACAGCGCCTCAAATTCAGGGTCGTGGTAGGTTTCATTCAGTTCGCACAG
>CAVIFH010000445.1:0-7881 GCA_963641615.1 bacterium
GATTTAACAGTATGCTGGCAAGGCAGAAAAAAGAAGAGGGCGAAGCCAATGTTACAACGGTTTTGTTTGATGATCAGGTGGAGGTGATCCATGACCGTTTCCCGATTGAGGCGGTAAAGCCTCTGACGGATGATGATTATTTTGTAAGAGGCTCGACAGCGCTGCTGGATGCCATAGGGAGTACGGTCAAGAAAATCGAGAATGTACAGAAGCGTCTTCCTGAGGAGCTTAAGGCAGAAAACGTAATATTTGTCATAACAACCGACGGACAGGAAAATTCCAGCAGCGAGTACACCATAAAGATGGTCAAAAAGATGATCGAGGAACATCAGAAGCAGGGATGGCAATTCATCTTTATGGGTGCCAATATGGATGCTGTAGCTGAAGCAGGAAGACTTGGCATCAACAAAAATCATGCTGTGAGCTATGAAAACGACTCAGAAGGGGTTGCACTGAATTATGCGGCAACAAGCCGCGTACTGTCCGGCATGAGAGTCGGCAGTCTTCCAAAAGAGATGTTGGAAAAAGAGATAAACAAGGCGTTCGAGCCTATCAAACGCCATAAAGAAAACAAATAGAAAAAAATGCAAGGGAGGGGGCAATATGCCGTATTTATCAGAAAGCTATAGCTGAATCCAAGCAAATCATTCTTGAAATCGCAGTTTTTGGCGCAGAACCGATGGGGAGATTGCAGCATGGCCTACAGCGAGCTTATAAAGAATTTCAGCCGTATTCGTGATTATATGCGGGAATTCTATGTTTATGGCTTTAAAAGCCGTGACGAATATACAAAGAAAAGCGCTCGCTCGTATGACGATGAGCGCCGCAGGCTTGAGAGCTGGCTGGGGGACTATATGCGGTTTCGTCAGACACCGGAGGGCAAGAATGTTTTTCTGTCCATCGACAGCCGTGTCTCACGTCACAATCCCCTGTATGCGGCATGGAAAGCAAAGAGCTTTACCGACGGCGATATCACGCTGCACTTTATCCTCTTCGATATTCTTTATTCGCCGGACATCTCTCTGCCTCTGACGGATATCACCGAGGCAGTTGACAGTTATCTGCTTTCATTTAACGAGCCGAGACTGTTTGATTCCTCAACAGTACGAAAAAAGCTGAACGAGTATGTTTCAGAGGGGATTATTGTTTCCGAGAAGCGCGGAAAAACAATGTACTACAGGCGGGCGGACGAAACAGAAGCGTGGGATACGGATGTCCTTGACTTCTTCTCTGAAATTGCCCCCTGCGGAGTGATAGGGTCATATCTGCTCGATAAGGCAGGTACGCATGACGAGCATTTTGCCTTTAAGCATCACTACATAACTTCGGCAATGGACAGCGAAATTGTTTGTGCCCTCTTTACCGCGATATCAGGGAAAAGAAACATCACGCTCGAGACAGTAAACCGTCACAAGGACAGGATCAGCGAGAATCATGTTGTGCCGCTGCGCATTATGGTAAGCGTTCAGGGCGGAAGACAATATCTCATGGCCTTTGTTCCTCGCTTCAACCGGATAACCTCGTTCAGAACAGATAATATCGTGTCTGTAAAGATGGATGATGTCTCGGAACGCTTTGATGCGTTGAAGAGGAAGCTTGACAGCATGACTCCGCATATATGGGGAGTCAGCACCCAGGGCCGATCCGGGGCTCGGATGGAGCATGTGGAATTTACCGTAAAATATGCCGATGATGAGACGCACATACACATACGGCTTGAGCGGGAAAAACGCTGCGGCACGGTTGAGCGAATTGACAGCAACACAAGCAGATTCAGCGCGGATGTATTCGACGCAAGTGAGCTTATCCCATGGATAAGGACATTCATCTGCCGGATTACAGATATCAGCTTTTCAAATAAGGAGCTTCAGAAGCAGTTTGCCGATGACCTGACGGAAATGTATGCTCTCTACGGTTTGGGAGGCGGTGACGAAAAATGATCTTCAGCGAACTTTACAGCGTCTATTTTAATGCCGTCTCATCCATTCTTGCAGAGGCAGTGAAGCACCCTCTGCAAAAGGACACGCTCAGGGATATTATTGAGAAAAATGCTTTTGGAGAAAGCATCCTTAATATTGAACCGGCCATTAAGGATGAAAGATGGCAGATAATCCGTTCGGACGGAACAACACCGCTGAAGCATATACCGACCATGCCCCTTACGACTTTGGAAAAACGCTGGCTGAAGGCCATTTCTCTTGATCCGAGAATCAGGCTGTTTTCAGACGAATTGCCGGATTTTCCGGATGTTGAACCGCTGTTCAGACCGGGGGATATTTCCGTATTTGATAAATACTCAGATGGTGACCCTTATGAGGATGAGACTTATATAAAACACTTTCGCCTGATATTGAATGCCATAAAGTGCCGTCAGCCCCTCCGTATCGATTTGACAAACCGAAAAGATAATATGATTCACATGACGCTGATGCCGGAATATCTGGAGTATTCCGAGAAGGATGATAAATTCCGGCTGATCGGCTCCGGCCGCAGGTATGATGAAACTGTCAATGTCGCAAGGATTGTCAGCTGCAAACCGTATAACAAACCATTCGATGCTGTCCGCGGGGAAAAGAAACCCGGAAGGACTGAAAAAGTGGAGTTTGAGCTGTACGACCGGCGAAACGCCTTAGAGCGTGTTCTCATGCATTTTGCGCATTTTGAAAAGCAGGCCGAGAAAATAGCCGAGGACAAATACAGAGTCACGGTATCATATCATAAAGACGACGAAACCGAGATCGTCATACGAATTCTTTCTTTCGGGCCGATGATAAAGGTCACGGCTCCGAACCGCTTTGCGGAATTAATAAAAGAAAGGCTTCTGAGTCAGAAAAGCTGCGGGCATTGAGATGTTCGCAGCTTTTTTTCCATGATAACGGACAATAACGCCGGTATAATAAGGCCGTAATCAAGGGGATCGAAAGATTCCGAAGATTATATAAAGACGCCTACAGCAATTTGCATCTTATCATCCACGGATTGTTCTGATAAAGACGATCATGTTACTGCCGAAAGGCGGCGTCTTGTTTAAAGGCACTGACAGAAATAAATGAACATCAAATACGATATGTTGAATTCTTCCGGGTTCCAGTCCCGGAAGGTGCCTTGCCGGACTCTCAAAGGCGCGAACAGCAATGTTTACGAATGACGAGGCTAAGCTGCTCCGCAGCCGAACCTCTGCGGTAGGAATGCGCTTTGACGAAATTTCAAGGAAGCTCTGCCTCCTCATATAAAGGCCTTTACAGCAATTTCTGATAGCTAAGAGGTTAAAGCGGGCGGATCATAACCGCAGTTCGTGGGTTCGAATCCCACTCATATCGGGCCTTGGTTTTTATTCAATATTCAATAATCAGGAAAAGGAGTGAGTTTTATGCTGGAATATATAAAGCAGGAAGCAAATATGACAAATACAGAGAATGGGGCAGTGACGTATGAATCCACCGGCTCCGAATGCCTTGACCTTTTTGCGACCGTCGGTGCTCTGCGCAGAGAAAGTGATGCGGAGATTATCACCCGTTTTGTTCGTGCGTATACCGAAAACCCCGATACAGCCATGAAGCTGCTCTTTTTTGCGAGAGATGTTCGCGGCGGCCTTGGCGAAAGACGGGTGTTCAGAGTTATCATAAACTGGCTTGCTGCAAACGAGCCTGCCTCTGTCCTTAAGAATCTGGAGTATGTGGCTGAGTACGGCCGCTTTGATGACCTTCTCGCTCTTATGGGGACGCCCTGTGAAAAGGATATGCTGACTGTTCTGAAAAGACAATTTGATAATGACATGGCGGCACTGAAGACGAATGGAACCGTCTCGCTGCTGGCCAAGTGGCTGCCGTCCGTTAACGCATCCAACCAGGATACTAGGATGAGCGGCAGGAAGCTTGCAAGGGCGTTCGGAATTTCTGATGCCGCATACAGGAAAGCACTGTCAGCTCTTCGCAATAAAATACACATTATTGAGAATAACCTTCGTGAGAGAGACTACACCTTCGATTATGAAAAGCAGCCGTCGAGAGCTCTGTTCAAGTACAGAAAGGCTTTTGCCCGTAATGATGGTGAACGTTACAGCGCGTTCCTCAGCGCGGTAAGTACCGGAGATGCTGTCATGCATGCCGATCATGTTGCGCCTTACGAGCTTGTGGCCCCGTACCTGACTTCCAGGTGGTACGGAAGCGACCAAAGCTTTATGAGGGATATTACCTCTGCGGAAAAGGATGCGCTCAACGCCACATGGGCTTCGCTGCCGTCTTTTGACAGCAGCGAGAATGCACTGGCGGTAATTGATACCTCCGGCTCGATGTACTGTGGTGCAGAGCCTGTCCCTGCAACGGTTGCCCTTTCTCTCGGACTGTACTTTGCAGAGCACAATACGGGTGCATTCAGAAACCATTTTATTGAGTTTTCCGCACGTCCCCAGCTTATTGAGATTAAGGGTGAAACCTTCGCGGATCGGCTCAGGTATGTTGCGTCCTTTAACGAAGTTGCCAACACAAATCTCGAAGCCGTATTTGATATGATCCTGAACGCGGCGGTAAAGAATAATGTGCCGAGCAGCGAGCTGCCCGCAAAGCTTATCATTATTTCGGACATGGAGTTTGACTGCTGTGTGGACGATGCGTCTGCCGTGAATTTCAAAAACGCACAGAAAAAGTATGAGGCCTGTGGCTATAAGCTTCCACAGATCATTTTCTGGAACGTCGCGAGCAGAAACAGGCAGCAGCCTGTTACGCAGAACGAGCAGAGTGTCGCGCTCATTTCAGGTGTTACTCCACGCATCTTCTCCATGGTTGCGGGAGGGACCCTCTCTCCTTATGCCTTCATGATGGAGGTGCTGGGAAGCGAACGCTATGCGAAAATAGCGGCATAGCTCTTTGGGGCAGGCTTTATGAGTCTGCCCCTTTTTCATCGATGCCTGCTGTGCACAGACAGCTGAGGACGGCGCCGTTGAGACTCACAGACGAAGTGAATGAGAAATGCCAGTTTTTATATTTCAATTAATTTTTTTAAAGAAGAATTCACAGAAAGATAACAGGAAAAAGGTCAATCTGTCATTGCCGAAATTTCAAAAGTGTGTTATGATAGCCGTAAATTCATACGTGGAAACGTTTAAGCCCTGAAAGACGAGGTTATGTTATGAGCTCAGAATCTCAGAACCCAAAGAATCCCAAAAATCCATCGGGCAATAAGCCCAAGGGTATATGGACGGCGCTGATAGTTTCCCTTGTGCTGGTGCTCCTTGTCAGCTGGATATACAGCTCCATTACGAACAGCCAGTATACGGAAACCAGTGTGAGTGACTTCCTGGATGCAATGGATAATAACAATCTGGCGCAGGTGCAGATTTGCTATGACCGCATCATTTACCTGACGAAGACCGAGGCATCCAAGCCTGCGGCAATGCAGAAGGCGTGCTATACCGGCATTCCCAGCGGCGGCGATATGCTGGTGCTGTCCCAGAAGCTTACGGACATGGGTGTGGAGGTTACGCGCCCGATTACAGAGGATAATTCCCTGATCATGATGATCCTCTCCTATGCGATTACGTTTGTCATCTTCTTCGTGTTCCTGCGCATGATTACCAAGCGCATGGGCGGCGAGGGAATGATGGGCGGCTTTGGAAAAAGCAAGGCCAAGATGTATATGGAGAAGGAAACCGGCGTAACGTTTAAGGATGTTGCCGGACAGGATGAGGCGAAGGAATCCCTTCAGGAGATTATTGACTTCCTTCACAATCCGCAGAAATACACCGATATCGGCGCAAAGCTTCCGAAGGGCGCATTGCTGGTAGGCTCTCCCGGAACTGGCAAAACGCTCCTTGCCAAGGCCGTGGCAGGGGAGGCGGGAGTTCCGTTCTTCTCAATCTCCGGCTCTGATTTTGTGGAAATGTTTGTTGGTATGGGCGCAAGCCGTGTGCGCGACCTGTTCCAGCAGGCAGCAAAGGTTGCTCCCTGCATTATCTTCATCGATGAAATTGATGCAGTTGGCCGCTCCAGAGACAATCGTTACGGCAACAATTCCGAGCAGGAGCAGACGCTTAATCAGCTGCTCAATGAAATAGATGGTTTTGAGCCTTCAAAGGGCATCGTGTGTCTGGCTGCGACCAACCGTCCGGAAATTCTGGATAAGGCTCTGCTTCGCCCCGGCCGCTTTGACCGCAGAATCATTGTGGATCGTCCGAATCTGCAGGGCAGACTGGATACCCTCAAGGTGCACACCCGCAAGATTAAACTGTGTGACGATGTGGACCTTAAGAAGATTGCCCAGGCAACTGCCGGCGCGGTTGGCGCAGACCTTGCAAACCTTGTGAATGAGGCAGCCTTGCGTGCTGTACGTCACGGGCGTCAGGCCGTTACCCAGGAGGATCTGCTGGTATCCTTTGAGACCGTAATTGCAGGCACGGAAAAGAAAAATACCGTTATGACCGATATGGAAAAGCGCATGGTTTCTTACCACGAGGTTGGTCATGCTCTGGTTGCCGCGCTGGAAAAGCATGCTCAGCCTGTGTCTAAAATTACCATTGTGCCCCATACTACCGGTGCTCTCGGCTACACCATGCAGATGCCGGAAGAGGAAAAGTACCTCAATACGATTGATGAGCTGAAAACAGAGCTTCGTACTTTGGTCGGCGGACGCGCGGCAGAGCAGCTCGTCTTTGGCACACAGACGACAGGCGCCGCAAATGACCTGCAGCGGGCAACGTCTCTTGCACGCAATATGATTACCCAGTACGGCATGAGTAAAAAGCTTGGCCTGATGACCACTGCCTCTGTGGAGCATCAGTACCTGGACGGACAGGCATTTATGGACTGCGCCCAGACAACGGCTGCCACCGTAGATGAAGAAGTGAAGCAGCTGCTTGATGAGAGCTATGCATCCGCGTTCGCGATCTTGCGTGACCATCGAGAGCTCTTAGATGAGATTGCCGAGTTCCTGCTGATGAAGGAAACCATCACCGGTGAGGAACTGATGCATTTTGTGAACGCATCCGATAAATCCGACAGCGCGGTCGAAACGACCGATGAGAGCGCTGCCCCCGAGCAGACACAGGACGAGCAGCAATAAGCGGGGCAGAAGCGTACTAAGTTGCCTTCGCAGCTGCTTCAGCATGATGCGATTTAGCGCATTGCGCATAATGAAATAAGCTTCAAGATTGAATCCTCCGGCTTCCTGAGCCGGGGGATTTTTCTGCGGCCGGGTGAAATATGGCGCGATTTCCTATTGACATTGGGGATTTTTCCGATATATTATTACTTGTCTTTTTGACAAAAAATCGGTTAAAGAATCGGGGGAGGATAATGTCCAAGGAACTCATCAGGCTTCGTGACCTTGTCATGGAGTTCGACGGGGAGCGTATACTAGACGGAATCAATCTTTACATCAATGATCATGAATTCCTCACATTGCTCGGACCATCCGGCTGCGGCAAGACCACCACACTTAGGATCATCGGCGGGTTTCTTTCGCCTACATCCGGCACGGTGATATTCGACGGCGAGACAATCAATGATGTACCGCCCTATAAGCGGCAGATCAACACCGTGTTTCAGCGCTATGCTCTGTTTCCGCATCTGGATGTATATGACAACATTGCCTTTGGCCTTCGGGTCGCGAAGGTGCCCAAAAGCGAGATTGACACCAGAGTAAAGGAAATGCTGGAGATCGTCAGCCTGCGAGGTTACGAGAATCGGCATATCGACAGCCTTTCCGGCGGTCAGCAGCAGCGTGTTGCGATTGCACGTGCGCTGGTAAACCGGCCGAAGGTACTTCTCCTGGATGAACCGCTGGGGGCGCTGGATCTGCGGCTGCGCAAGGATATGCAGAATGAACTTAAGCGCATCCAGCAGGCACTTGGCATCACATTTATCTATGTGACCCACGACCAGGAGG
>CAVIFH010000446.1:0-4353 GCA_963641615.1 bacterium
GCTCATCAGTGCTTATGTGGATTCCAGCAGCCTTTACAAGTGCGGCATGATGCTGTTCTTCGCAGTGGTCGGTATCCTCATGAGCTACGGCGGACTTCCCCAGTCTCCGCTGATTCTGGCCTTTATTCTCGGACCGACATTGGAGAGCAACATGCTGAAGGCATTCCAGAATACCGGAACCTTCACTACATTTTTTACAAGACCGCTGTCCTGTGTGTTTATGATCATCGGTATCCTTTGCGTTTTCTCACCGATCGTGAAGTATCTGTATGCAAAGGCCAAGGGAACCAAGGCGGAGTCTGTGGGCGTAGACAACGATTGACGCATAAGCAGTACAGTATTGGAAATCAGTTGAACTGCGGGAGGGCGCTCAGCACCCTCCCCCTAAAAAATAAATAACTGTTCAGCACAGCATATTTTTTGATGGCGCTGAACCATAATACAAGGAGAGCATTATGGGATTTCGCTTTTCGAAGGCACTTCCGCATCCTGTGGAAACCCTTTGTCATAGACCCTGGGAGCTGGCTGTGGAACCCTTCCAGGTTTCCCCCAGAACCTATTATGTGTCCGGCCAGAGCTGGGTGGGCGCATACCTGATCGATACAGGCGCCGGTCTGATCCTGCTGGATACCGGTATTGCTGAGAGTGCGTATATGCTGGTCGACAGCATTTACAAGCTGGGCTATAAGCCCACGGACATCAAGATGATCCTGCTGAGTCATGCGCATCTTGACCATTTCGGCGGCGCGGCCATCATGCAGTCGCTGACCCATGCACCGCTTTATATGTCTGCCGAGGACGACCGCTATATGCAGGAATGCCCAGAGGAGACGGAGCTCGGTGATATGGATCTTTGGCATGTGCAGCATATTCATGTGGACAAACATTATGATGATAAGCAGGCTATCGTGCTGGGTGACATTGCCATCCGCACACTGCTGACACCCGGACATACCATTGGTTGCACCAGCTTCTTCTGGGACGAGAAGAATCCGGTGACCGGTGAGACCTATACCATCGGCATGCACGGCGGTGTGGGTGCCAATACCATGAACGACAAATTCTACAGCACAAGTACATATCTGACACCGGCACTCCGGGAACGTTTCTATGAGGACGCAGAGAAGCTGAAACGCATGCATGTGGACATTGCACTGCCGAGTCATCCGAATCAGATCGAAATTCTGGACCGTGCCGGTAGTTACAGCCATGAGAATCAGCCGTATTTGGATGACACCATCTGGGCAGACTTCATTGACGAGCGTGTGCGGCAGGTGAGAGAGGCGAAGTGATGCAGTATACAGAACAGGGAAATGTTTTCGGCTTTAAAATCCGGTGGTTCATTGAAAATTGTTGTGAAATTAAGCTTTCCAACGGCAAGACCATTGTGATCGACCCGATGCTGGTGAAGTCGGTGGATGAGAATTCCTCCATGTGGGAGCGGGATTTCTGCTCTGGCTTCGGCGTCGATGATCTGGAGGGCTGTGATTATGTGCTGCTGACACATGTGCACGGTGATCACATTACCTCACTGAAGGCGGTATGGGAGAAATTTCATCCGACAATTTTGGTGAACGGCTACTCGGCCTATGCGCTGGCAAAGGACCTGGACATCGCACCGGGGGCCTTCATTCCGGCAGCAGACGGCGTGGAGTATCAGCTGCCGGATATGAAGGTGCAGTGGATCACCGGCCGGCATACCGTTCCGGTCAGCATGATTCCCTACAGTGAGTGGAAGTTTTCGGATGAGTCCGAGGTGCAGAAGGAGCTGGGCATCATGGGCTCTCTTTACAACAGCAATTTCGTGATCACGCTGCCGAACAACTTCCGCATCGCCATGGACAACGGCCTGTATGAGCCGGAGCTTTCACAGCTTGCGAAGTATCGTCCGAACTTGATCCTGAAGCATAAGGAGCGGGGACTTGAGAAGCACGTGAACAATTTCGTGGACGAGGCGAAACGGACCGGTGCGCAGTATCTGCTGTCACTCTGTCATCAGAGCATGCCGGAGGGCATTGACAATGCGGAGCGTGCCACCAATGAACGTCTAGCCGAGCTGGGTATACCGGCACAGATGATCAACCCGGAGCCGGGAAAGTGGTATACCGTATCGATGGGCCTGGCAAAGGACTGATGAATAAATGAAGGAAACGCCGGTATAATCAGTGCTTCCCTAAACGAAAAGAGCGCATTCCGAGGATTGGGATGCGCTTTTTGTGTTTCTTGCTCCGATTGCAATCCCCAAAACCTTATGCGATAATGTTGGAAAAGCGATATAGCAATGTGGTGCTAAACTAAAGAATTACGAAAATGTTTTTGACGCCAACGGGAGAAGCGGCATATGGATACAAAATACCTGAATTATATACTGACGATTGCAGAACGGCAGAACATGACGAAGGCGGCGGAGGAGCTCTATGTCTCCCAGTCGTCGCTCAGTCAGTACCTCAGCAAGCTGGAGCAGGAAATCGGCGTACCGCTTTTCGAGCGCTCCCGCGGACGCCTGCAGCCAACGCCTGCCGGGGAGCTTTATGTTCAGGCGGCGCATAAGGTGATTGATATCCAGAAGGAGCTGTATCATAATATCCGCTCTATGAGCAACAAGAGCCACATCACGATTGGCACCACTTCGCAGCTTGGGCTGAAGGCATTGACGGTTGTGATCCCGCGCTTCAAGGAGCGTTTTCCGGAAGCAACCATCGAAATTACAGAGGGAAACGTGCCGACACTGACGAGACAGCTGCAGGAGGAAAGTCTCGACTGTGCGGTGATGGCACTGAACAGTATGGCGGCCTTTATGAAGGAGCAGGTAAATGTCTTGGGCACGGAGGAGATTCTTCTTGCTGTAGGTGTCGGACATCCCTACTGTAAAAAAAATCCGGGCGACAGCATTTCCCGGGAGGAGCTGCTGACGGAATTTAAAAATGAGAATTTCCTTCTATGCAAAAAGGGATCTACGATTCGGGAGGCCACAAACCAGATTTTTGCGGCGGCGAATTTCTGCCCGAGTACCATCTGTGAAACCAACAGCGTGCTTACGACCCGCGCCATGGCGGCCATGGGCATCGGCATTACCTTCATTGGCCGGTCCTGCATGGAGGACCTTGATAAAGTACACTATTATCACCTTGTGCCGACGCTGATGCGGCAGTTCGCGCTGGTGCATCGGAAAAACTGGGTCATGCATGCGGCGGAAAAGGGGCTTTGTGAAGAGGTTCGGAACTATTTTCAGACGGATGCATCGGAGCTGCTGCAGTGAGCGTCTTCTGGCTGAGCGAGGCTTGGAGCAAACAGCCCGCATGAGGCAATCACTCCATGCCGACAAGTTTTGGTCGTTTTGACAGCATTTCCCTGCAAAGCTGAATGAAGTATTTTGCAGGTTCGGTAAGATAAGCGGCTTCATTGTAGAGCGCGGAAATTTCCCATTTGGGCCGGTCCGGCAGGTGAAAGCAGGCAATGTCGGCGAGTGTCGGATCATAATAGTAGTCGCTCATGACGGAGCAGCAGAGACCGCGGGAGACCATTTTCAGAATGGTGGAGCCTTTGGCGGTTTCGAAGGCGACCTGCGGCGTGAAGCCGGCGGCGCGGAAGATCTGCTCCTGCCATTCCCGCATGGTGGAATCGCGCCCCACAAGAGCGAAGGGCTGTTCTTTATAATCGGAAAGCCGGAAATCGGCGCCGAAGACATTTTCCGAAGCGGCAGTCGCGGAGAGAAGCTGTCGGGGAATCAGTGCGAGCATCTCCTCTTCGCGGATGCAGACATAGTGTCCGCGGGTCTGCTGACTTTTCAGCGCACCGACTACGGCAAGGTCCAGCTGGCCGTCAGTGATCATCTGCTGCAGGCGGCGTGTGCTCGATTCTACGAGGGTAATGTTGGTAATGCAGCGTGCAAAGGAAAAGCATCTTATGCTGGCACCGCATTTCGTTATGGAAATGCACCTGCCGCTGGCGGCCTGCTTCAGCGGTGAGGTATGGGTGGAGCATATCGACTGGCTGCAGCCGCTCTTTAATGAGTCGGTGGAAATCCAGGACGGATGCATGCTGGTGCCGGACCGCATCGGCAGCGGCTTCAGTTTCCGGCAGGAAAGTCTGGAGAAATTCACGATTTTGAAGGACTGCTTTACGGCAGAGTGAGAAGAGAGGGCGGGGCTGAAAACGGCCCCGCCGGTCTGAGAGAAAACTTCTGCTTGCTTTTTCTGTACAGCGTGCTAAAATATCTCTTGTTCGGAGGGTTAGCTCAGCTGGTAGAGCATCTGCATCACACGCAGGGGGTCGCAGGTTCGAGTCCTGTACTCTCCATTTTATTTATCACATTAAGCGCCCGAAGCTTTTGCTCCGGGCGCTTGGTTTTTC
>CAVIFH010000447.1:0-4335 GCA_963641615.1 bacterium
GATCCGCGCCGAGCATGCTGAACAGCGGGGTTACCACAGGTGTCAGCAAGCGAGCAAGCAGCGGAGCTGCCGCATAGATTGCGGCGACCGCAAGCGCCAATGGCCCCATCAGGCAAAATCCCTCTGTGAAAGCTGTACCATAACCATGGCAATCACCAAATATTTTGTCTATGGCACCGATTAAGGCAAACAGTGCCATAAACAACATAAGTACGCTATCCACGGAAATGCTGGTTTTCCATTGCAAAAGGCTTTGCCGAAAAACCTCGTCCATTATTTCATGATGCGATTTACGACAGAAACCACATTTTTCTTGCCGTCTCCGGCTTCTACGCCAGAGTGGAACAGTTCGTACAGCGTATCACCGACGGGCGTAAGCACACCGCTGTCGTTGATTGCGCGGCGCAGGGTATCCACTGCCGTGGTCTCAATCTCCAGTGAGCATTCGGTCGCGTCGGCAAAGCTGCCGTTATAATCCTTGAGTTCTTTTGCAAAGGCGCGCAGATTGCCCTCAAACATAAGCGGCAGGAAAGTGCGGATCTGCTCAATGAAGGTATCAAGGTCACAGCCGCTGCGCACGCAGAATGCGGCGGCCTCCAAAAGAGAGCCAATCGCCCCAAAGTGTACATTGCACACGCCTGTGTCCGTAACAGAGGCCAAAGTGATCTCCTTGCCGAGATAATTATGCCGTCCAAACGATGCAAAAACAGGCTCCTCCAGAGCTTTATAAACAGCCTCACTACCGGCGTAGACAAGCCCGCCGTTCGGTGTGGCAATATCGCCCGGATAGCACATGATCTTTGCATCCAGATATTCCATGCCATATTCCTTCGCGATAGCCGCCATATCCTGTACCTCGCTGATGGTAGAGGTGGTGGTGTCAACAAGCATCTTTCCTGCAAGGCGCTCCTTTGTGCATGCCTTGATGACCGAGGATGCGATGCCGTGATGCGGCAGATTCAGAAGAATGCAGTCTGTTTCCTCGGCCTCCTGGAGAGTGGGCGCGTACTTTGCGCCGCGTGCAATAAAGGGCTCGGCGGCCTCAATGTGTCTGACAACGATAACCGGCTTGACACCAGCGTTCATCATAGCTTCGACCAAGCGGCTGCCCATCACGCCGCAGCCGACGATTGTAATGCTTTTCATTTATGTACCTCCCGTATGTATTCTGTACGAACCGCGTTTAGCTTGACGGTTGTTCTGTTATTATACTATAATGTCATCAGGTGCGATTCTATCATTAGCGCACCAAAAAACAACAAAATCGTACCGAGGTTCGTTGTGATGGACGCTGCTCCGCTTAATCTGGATAAAAATTTTCGTGAGATCGTCGGTTATGGGGATCCGCTGTTCCCATTTGAGATTTGGACAGGAGAGTTTCGGGATGCGGTGGAAACGGCGCTTCCGCCGCACTGGCATCCGGAGTTTGAATATGGGGTTGTTCTTGAGGGACATGTGGCCTATGTTTTTCCCCAATATGTCATTGAATTGGGGCCGGGTGACTGCATCTTTGTTAATTCCGATAGGATGCACTATGTAAAGCAGCTGGCGGCGGATGACCCCGTCGTGATGTTTACTGTGGCGTTTCTGCCATCTCTGCTCTGCACAAACAAGCAGAGTCCCATTTATCAGAAGTACTTTTCTATGGAAACAGAGTTGGATTTTCTTGCCTTGCAGATCAAAAAGGGAAACGGAGCAGGTGAGGCAATCCATCAACTTCTCAATGAGATATATGCCAGCCGGGATATGTCATACGGTTTCGAGTTGAACGCACTCAGCCTTGTTTCACGTCTATGGCTCGAAACGCTCCGCTATCTGCATAGTGCGGATCTCTCGCCATATCTGCATACAACGGATGCATCCGCAAAGGAGACTGCCGCCATCAAGCGTGCGCTTACTTTTCTATATGCTCACTATGATGAACGGCTGACAGTGGAAGCTATTGCTGCGTCTGCCTACATCAGCCGAAATTCGTGCTTTCGGTATTTCCGTAATTGTTTTGGCAAAACACCATTGGCAGTGCTCAACGACCACCGTCTCTCTGTTGCGGCATCTCTTCTTTCGAGTGACAAACCTATCACGGAGATTGCTTTTTCCTGCGGCTTCAGCTCATCCAGTTATTTTGCAAAACTTTTTCAAAGCAAATACGGCATGACCCCGCAAAAATACCGTGCGGCAAAAAAGAAAAGTGGTTTGGGATAAACGAACAAATTAAAATGGCCGGTCAAACAGCGGAGTCAGCTTCCATCCCGGCAGTATTGACAAAATCACTGATTCGGAAAAACTTCAACAGAATGCCGTTGGGACGGTGTTCTCAATTGGTTTTTCGGTCTTTCTCCCAATTTAGAGCTAAATTTGGGAGAAAAAACGAACTATTCGGAATTCCCGGATAGTTGGGTTTTTTCTCGGCGGATGGCAGACTTCGATGCGGATATTGAGGCATGAGGGAATTTATCAACGCTTTGACCGGGACAATGATAGGCAATATTCAGCGGTTACTTTATGAAGTCTGTTCCGCGCAGCAGTTTTCCTGTTTCGATAATGTACCCGTAGGCAATCGGATCCACGATACGAAGATATGAAAAGCTCTTCGGCTTTGGCAGCTCTACCATTTGTCCCGCGTAATTATTTTGATCATGTATCTTTGTGACAGAATCCGCTCCAACCAGCATCGATGAAGCCAGGTATAAAACTCGGCTCGCGTACGCGCCCGCGATTTCCCCACTGAATTTACCGCCGAGGACATGGTTCCGCAGCCTTGAAATGCCGTCTTTGAAGTAGGAATAATCTTCTTCAAATAGCTGTCCTTTGCTTGCGATGCTTAGGCTTCCGGTGATCGTATCCATAAGCACTTCCTTTGGTGAAAGCGGCAGCCCTCTGTATTCCGTCTCCGCTTTTACAATTTTATGATAAGAAGCACATACCTCGTTATAATCGCTCATGGCATCAAAAAGCGAACCGCAATCAAACAGCTGCTTCAAAATCTCTAACTCCTTATTCACGCCGAAAGGGATACCTGTCGTATGAGGCGCGAACGCTGTAAGCTTGTCTCCCAGGATACCGTTTACATCGGGAATGGTGACAGTCAGATCATCCCCTTCCGTAAGAAGCAATTCGTTTTTAATCGGACGCTCAATGGTCGACCCATAATGAATGTTTTCGAAGAGGACATCCAGCAGGATCGTAACATCCCTGCCGCTTTTCGGGGATCGATACTTAAACTTGAAATGCCGCTTTTCAATATTGTTCTTCCCGACACGGATCTGTTCCTCGACAGCGGTGAACGGAAAAATCTCCCCCGCTCTTCGGATATAATCATCGATGTCGGTACCCGGCTCAACAATAATGTCGATGTCCGTGCTGAGCCGTCTCGGATGATCCAAAAGAAGCATGAGAGCCGTTCCACCTTTGAAGCAGAATGGGAGGTCGACTCTTTTGATGGCTTCCAGCAGGCCGAAAGCATAAATCACTCTTTCCAGCAGTGACGGGTCATTCCCGGTGCGTTCGTATAACCCCCGGATGTATTCCTCTGTATACATGCTTCTGGATAACATTTAATCCGCGTCTCCCACGTATTCTTTTACCGTCGATGCCTTTCCCCTTCTTCCGGCATACCGGTTCATTTTTCGGATGTCGACCTGATAACTTTTCATAACGTTTTCATAAATGAACGGAATTTCCGCCGGGCTGAAGGTGGCGGCAATACTTTTATCGGCAATGATGTCCACCAGCATCTTCTCGACAGTTATTTCATGCGGCTTTTCCTGTGATAACGGAGCTTGACTGATCAAATCCAAAACGACGACGCAGTCTCTCGTCCAATATCTCTCAAATTCCTTTTTCCCCGGCTTATACAAGACGGTGCCCGCGTATTTCTCTCGAAGATTATCGAAAATAAAAGCGCTTACATCTTTTTCGACCTGAACATATATCGTATTTTGGGCAATTTGATGATTCAAAAATTCGTTGAGCAGTACACCCTCAAATATCACAAAACTCAGCTGAGGAAATTGTTCCGTCAGCATATTCATCAAGGCTGCCGCCTTATCCGAATAATACGGTTTGTATATCGGAAGCACCTGCGCCCTCTCCGTAGTATAGGTATCGTAATCCACCCTAAAAATCTTCCGCTCTTGCAACAGGCTGTATAAAATCCAGCGAAATGTGCTGCCGCTCAAATCCGGTTTCTCGTTTAAAAACAAATGGAAAAGATCATCCCGGCAATATGTAGTTTTATCCGATAATTTTAGTAATGCCTTATCTGTCCACATGTTCAGCACCTGCCTCAGCGTTTTGTCAATTTTTACGAATATTGACTGTACGCTATTAATATAT
>CAVIFH010000448.1:0-4319 GCA_963641615.1 bacterium
GCCTCGTACCGACGTTCACCGTAAATCTGCCCGCCAGACTCTACTCCGCCGATGATATTTGTCAAAATGTCCAATTGTTCCTTATTCATAGTCTTCTTCTCCCTCGTCGATGTCGTCACAGACTTCGTTCATGTATTTATTCCATTCATGGCACAGGTACGACATGAATATACCTATGCATGCCCCGACAAGTAATATCACCCAATACATATTTGCTCCTTTCTGGAACCATCCTTTAGTTTCTGCTGCGTTTATATAGCGTTTTGTGTGCTTTTTGCTGCGTTTCCGCAGCGACCTTGACTTGCGTGTTTTGTGGTTCTTTGTAGATTTATGTAGATTATTGCGGGTTTTTACAGATATTAAAAAAGAGGGCGTTCGCCGCCCTCATTCATAGATGATTTCGAGTCCGTATGCAACTGCCGCATCGTGCTCAATCTTACAGCCTCTTGCCTTTTCCCAGTCTTTGCAGAAATAAGCAGCATGGCACAGGGACATATTCTCAAGAGATTTCGCAAGGAAACAGAGTGGTATCTGGACTACTCCTCTTTCTTCCATGGCCTCTTTGCTGTACCACTCGTCTGTAAATAAAGTGTTTACAACTTCGTATCCTTTTGCTTGGAGAGCCTTGATTGCTTTTGCACGTACATCAGCAATTTCTTTGTCTGTCTTTCCAGCCATTGGTTGACTAAGCATTGCTTTTTTAATCATTTTCACTTACCTCCGGCAATCCCGCCACAGACGTCAAGAGAGACAGCACGCCGGACAGTATCGCTGTTGATGCTACCATCCTGATATCCACCTCACCAAGTACCGTTGTGCTTCCAATCGCCGCAATTGCCGCCTGAGCTACCGTCTTGATTGCCCTGATTGCTGCCGCCTTTGCCCATTCTTTTGTAAATACAGTCATGTCTTTACCTCCGCTTAATATGTAATGTTAATAGTTGCTTCTCTGTCACAAGAACAGTTCCTCTTTAACGCATTTATCGTACGCCCTTCTGATGTTCGCTACGGAATGCACTGCTTTTCCGTTAGGGAATGAGGGATGTGTTCTGCAATATCGTTCATAGATATCAATATCCTCGATAATCTGGTCAAAGTGTTCTTCCGTATGCTTGACGTCGTGCCGGACTTCATCATTGAATCGGATAATCCGATATCTGGCGCTGACTGCCGCACCCTCGTCGATTTTGTCCATGACTTCCTTGTTCAGGCCTCGCCCGACGATTCTGGCAATGTCTGTCCACGGGTTGATTTTAAGCGGCGCGATCTGCAATACAGTTAGAAGGGCAAGTATTATGCCGCCGCCCGCTTCTAGCACTTCATTCAGCGTCATAGCTCATCCCCTCGCTTTCGACCTGTTCTCTCATCTTCGTCGCTTCTTCCATCAATCCCAGATCTCCCTCTGCAATCTCCCCGTGTTGCATCAGTTCTACCGCTAGTCTATCAATAATATCCCCTTGCAGTTTAATGATTTGCGACTGTGTATCAATTACCTCTGCTAGTGTTGTGCGCATGTCCGTCACCTCACTCCACTACTTCTTCAAATCCCGCCTGCACCAGAATTTCCTTTACCTTGTCTTTCAGGAGCCTCGGGACTCTTGCGTAAACTTCCTTTGCTTCTTCCATTGTTTCCTGCTCCATAATCTCCATTGCCCATAATTTAGCCATCATATCCAAACCTTCCTTTCCCATTAAACGTAATATGAAATTGATAACCGCCTTACGCATAGACCGTCTCCGACATTTCCAGTAGGCACTCGGTCAGCATTTTGATTGTTTCTTCCTGTTCCTTTACTTGTTCCTCTAACGTCTGTTCCTTCTTCGGCTCATACGTCAGGTACTTCTCTGGATGTGCTTCAACCGTGTCTTTGTTTAGGCTTGTTTCCTTTTCTCGGAACTGGTTGAAATCATATTCCCAGTAGGTTTCCGTGACGGTTTTCCCGTCAATCTCGATTTCTTCCGTGACTTCTGCTCCGTTTAGGCAAATTGTCACGTCTACCAGTCCGTCACCAAGCGGTTGCCAGTTGGCAGCCTGTTGTTGCTCTGTAAACCGTGCTTTCATTTCTCACACTCCTTTTGGCATATTTAAATAGTTGCTCTATGTGATACTTCCGTTGGAAGTGGATGGAATTGGAATGTATCGCCCATCCGTGATAGGAGATACAACGGTATGCTAGTCTCAATGGAATATTGTCTCTTGTCTTTGCCCTTACGTATGCCCGTCTCATTCTCAGAAATATGTTTTTCCTGATTTCCGTGCGGTCACGGTAGATTTTAAATCCCATCATGTCAATCGGATCTCCGTGATGCTTTCCGTCTTTGCCGATGTAGTCAATCTGAAACAATTTCCAGTTTGGCTTGACAGTCAAGCTAAGTTCTTTGCTCATAAATTCAATAAGCTTTTTCATGGCGCATTTCACGTCGACTTTCCTTGCCCCGACCATCAAGATATCATCCATGTAAAACAATATCTTGTAAAACAGACGTTTCCGTTTTCTCTGACCGTTCCTTTTCTGGAATTTAAAAAGCTGTTGTTCCGCATAATTGTAGGCAAAACTGAGATAGTAGTTGCATAACCATTGGCTGAGATAAGAGCCGATAGACAAGCCGTTTTTGTATGAGCGGATTAAAACATCGGTCAAATACAATAAATCTTTGTTTTTGACCTGCTTTTCCAGTAATTCCATCAGCTTGTTTATATCAACTGACGGGTAGCACTGCCGTACATCCGCTTTCACTCCTACTCGTGCCTGTTTCGGGTTGCTCCGTATCCATCTCTCGATTGCACGTTTGCCGTACACTTGACCACGTTTCGGAACGCTGGCGCATTGGTACGTGCCGATTTTCCGCTTAAATAGCTCCATCAGGCCATTTGCTGCCACATAGTTATAAATCTGCTGTTTGATGCTCTCCACGCCGATTTCACGGTACTTTCCTGAGCTTTCATCGTATCTGGTGGAATACCTGATTTCCGCAAAGCGTACGTTTTGTTCGCTAATTTCTTTTGCCATTTCCTCAGATGCACGTTCAATCAGTTCCGTGACGCTTGCTTTATCCTCTGCAATCAGTCTTTGAATTTCCCTTGTTGGTAAGCGTTCGTCTGTCTGGTAGTCAGCCAGAAATCCTGCCACGTCTCGCCGTTTCCATCTTCCACAAAAGCATTCAAGCATACATCTTTTAACAAAATCTTTGTTTAACTCTACATTTTTACAATAACGTTTCATTGCTATTTCCTGCCGTTTTTTGTTTCTTGTGATAAAGGGGTTTTCGGTTTTTCTACTCACCCCACGTATAACCAATTCGTTATGCGTCCGTCCTCTCGTGTCCGACTGGACGGTTTGGCTTCAATCGTATTTCGGGGATATGCCCCACGCACCCTTTCGGGTGGCTCTGTCAAGCAGAGCGAAATGCAACGCTCAGAACAAATAAATTAGAATTACCCGAGACGATATTCCAGTTCGCATTCGAAAGCCCGTTGTTCGCATTCAGAATCCAGAGACCCGCAGACGAACCAAAGCTCAGATTGCCGAGCGCAAGCCACTCACGGAACACCGCCAACGTGCGTTACAAGTCCGTTTAAAATTTATTTAAAAGTTACAAAATCGTTTTTAAAGGGGAAGGCCCCTCTGTCAGGCGGTTGCCTGCCATTCACCCCTAGTGCCGTTAGGAGAAACACCCGAGACGATAGCCCAGTTCGCAGCCGAAAGCCCGTAGGCCGCATCCAGAAGCCAGAGACCCGCAGACGAACCAAAGCTCAGACCGCCGAGCGCAAGCCACCCACGTTGCCCAGAAGTGGCTGTATTCGTAACTAGTGCGTCGGCAAATCCAGTAGATGAACCGCCGCCTATTCCAGTTGGTATCATGATGCCAAGGCTTGTATCTGTGGTTTCCTCCGTGATATATGTCCAGTTTCCTGCGGTATACGCTACTTGCGCAAATGCTTTCTTATAATTTGCTCTGATTGTTGTGGCATCACTTGTCAGTGTACTTGCGTCCTCACATACGTAAACGTCTCCTGCCGGATTTCCGTCTGCGCCTGTGACAATATCTATAGCGACATTTCCAAGGACTTCGTAAGCTCCAATCATGGTTTCGATGCCTTGGATTTTAAACGGTTCTTTGCCACTTGTATTGCTAGTAGGTGAACCGTCAGAACCTGCCACCTCGTCGGTCGAACCGCTACGCCACGGCATTGTTGAAATGTACGTTGTAAGTGTCGTATCGAATGTATCCGTTACGTCTACGTACACGGCGGTGTTTGAGTCGTCCATATCCTCAATCTTTAGGACTTTCACTCTATGGGCTTTATTGTGCATGTA
>CAVIFH010000449.1:0-3666 GCA_963641615.1 bacterium
GTCTTCACCATCGCCGATATCTTCCTCGGAGTAATCCTGTCCGGAAAAATAGGCTTCGTCTTCGGACTCATTAAAATCGTCAACGTCGCCGCTATCGGTCACAGATTCATCAGCAATGTATTCGTCGGTCGATGTCTCTTCGGCCTGTGCGGTTTGTGCGATCGTGCTCTGCCCGAAACCGGTCAGCATCAGCATCAGCGCAAGGGTCAAAATCAGGAACTTCTTCACAGAATCCACCTCCTAAAGTGTTCGAGAGCTGTTAAGGTGCAATTTGCAGGCAGCAGGAGCCCACAAGCCGTACTTTTACGTTTGTTCTCTATCATGCCGGATTATTTTTCAGTCTCGCACCGCTCATCAATTTATGAAAGCTTACTTCACCGCGTTTTCGAAGGCGGTCTGCATCTGCTCTGCATTTGGGGAAACCAGATAGGCAAGGTACAGCCCCTCGGTCAGGAGCTTCCCCTCTTTGACAATTTTATACTGGTCCGGCAGATAGGATTCCGTTTCGTCCTCCTTTGCCGTCTGTCTTGTCTGCGCCAGCGCCTTCAGGCGGCTGAGTGCATCCTGATCCTTCGCCTGAATCAGCCAGACTTCATCTGCCTGCAGTCCGGCTGCGCAGGCAGATGCAATCACCTGATCGCAATCCGCGGCATCAATTTCCAGATAATTCAGCATGGAATCTTCATCCAGCACCATCATCTCCGGCAGATACTCCTGACATGCCGTGTAAACCGCTTTCAGGTCAGCAGGCTTCTTCACAGATGTACCGCAGGCAGCCATAGACACCGCCACAGCCAATGCGAAAACACAAAGTATTGCTTTTCTCATTACTCTTTCAAAAGAATCCGCATCAAGACGCCGTCAGGTACCCGGCCCCAAGGGGGCTATGCCTTTTTCTCATGTGTCAGGCTTCCCGTCCACTACGCCGCGGATTCGGTTGGTTACGCCGCCTTCACCATCACGGGCCAGTTCGCGTGTCACCATAACTGCCATCGCTGTGATCAGCGGCAGATATTCCCTGTCATAGACGATGAGGAACGCATTGTCCCAAACGAGATTCCTGATGGTTATATCCATGCTGTCCATGATCGCACCGATCAGCCTGCCGTTCAGCGTAACCCTGAAGTTGTGGCCGACCGTGCCCGCATACTCGGTCATCTCCAGCCTGCCGTCTTTGGTCTCCATAGCAAATTTATCCCGGACAAAGGTCAGCTGTTTCTCCAGCAAGCCGTACGGCTCGCCCCTGCGGAAGAACTGGTATGTCGCCAGTGCATGGCCGATTTCCTTCGTCATCCTGAAGATTTCGCTGCCCCGGGTATCGAAGATGCGCAGATTGATGAGTGGGACTGTGCCGTCCACCTCATACACCGTGCTGCCGTCCTTGTCCTGTACATCAAAGTGCTCTCCGGCGAGCTTGAAGTCCTCGGTAAATGTATAGACCTCCGAGGGCTCTGACTTCGTGAACGGGAGCGGCGTGCCGGTCTTTGCAAACTTCTCAATGCTTTCCTTCAGCCAGTCCTTGAAGAAGAATATATCCGTGTGGTAGCACAGATGTCCTGCCGTATCGGCTCCCAGCTCTTCTTCCGGCAGATACACAGGCTCAGTCAGCCGCTCGCTGATGAATCCCTCCAGAAAAGAATTGCCGATGAAGCCGACCTCGCCGCTGTCATCCAGGTAAAAATAGATATACTGCCCCCTCAGATCCGGGCCAAAAATCAGCGAATCATAAGGCGAACTGACGAAGCGCCCGAGCCACCCGGAGCCAATGGGCGTCCGGATATTTTTGAACGCCTCGTAAAATTCCCGGATATTATACTTTCTGTCAAATCCGAGCATCTCCGCGGCGTCCGTCGCAGCTGCGTAATCTGCGGGCGAACCCATCATAAAGACGGCAAGGCCGATGATCAGTACGACCGTCCCGATCGAGATCCAGAGGGTACTCCAGTCGTCATTCGGCCACATGCACACGCCGACAGCACACAGAAGGATACCGACAATGCGGTATTTCCACATACGGCGCTTAAGCGATGCCGAAAGCTTCTTGTTGGCTTCGCTGCGTTCCCGAACATCGTTCACGATTGTGCCTATCTGCTCGGCGGCACGTTTGATCGGTGAGCGTTTCCGCCAGAGCCATGCAAGGTAGCCGAAGACTGCCGCCAGCATCACAAAGAAAATCAAAATGATTGCAGCATCATCAAACGATGAGCCGGACGATATCATGTCCTCAGCCGTGCCGACGATGCCGATCAGCAGGCAAGCGATCGAAAGGCCAAGCCATACCTTTTTCATATGCAATTCCCCCTTATTGTACTGTATCTCCGGTCTGATTGTACCTGTTTAAAGGCAGCATATATTGCCGCTGCCATCCTCCATGCAATACCGCATCCTGCATCAGGACGCAGTCAGGTACCTGTCGGATGCGCGGCACATATCAGGTCTTTTTCTCTTCTTTTTCCTCTTTCTCTTCCTTTATCTGCGCCTGCAGGTGAACAGAAAGGACAGCCAGGGACGTTGCCATATTCTCATTCTGCACAAGAATATGCTCCGGAACATCCAGGTGCGCAGGGGCAAAATTCCAGATTGCCTTCACGCCGCAGGATATCAGCTGATCCGCGGCCTCCTGTGCGTAGGCAGCAGGCACCGTAATAATGCCCATCAGGACCTTGTGGATCTTGCAGAAATGCTCCAGCTTTGAAATATGATAGATGGGCTGCCCGTTTTCCGTCTTATCCAGGGTCGGCGCCGTGTCAAAAGCCGCCTGAATGTTCAGGCCGTATTCCTCAAAACCGCTGTAGCCCATCAGGGCAAGGCCCAGCTTTCCCGCCCCGATCAGGACGGCATCCGTCGTATTGTCGTACCCCAAGAACTGCTCGATGTCCGCGATCAGGCTTTCGCGCAGGTAGCCGATCTTCGGCCGTCCGCCGTCGGAAACAGCCGCAAGATCCTTGCGCACCTGCACCTCTCCCATATCCAGCGCATTTGCAAGGGACGTCGCTGAAATATGCGCGGGCGCATCCTCCGGCAGGCTTTTCAGATATGCCAGATAGCCGGGAAGCCGCTTCAGAACGGATTTCGATATTTTTTTCTGCTCCATAATGCCGTCAACCTTTCCAGTTTTCGATTTCTCTTATCAGTACCGTTTCATATCGATATATTTTGTACTGATTATAGCATCACAGCATTCTGTTTGCAACTGCATTCGGGCAGATTATTTTCCGGCAGCAAAATCTGACGGCCGCTCTATGGAGCGGATGCTTTTTTCCGCCTTCACCCGGGGAGTCATCAGCTCATGCCCGCAGTTTAAGCACCGCAGGCGAAAGTCCGCACCGACTCTCAGCACAAGCCAGCGCCTCCCGCCGCACGGATGGGTTTTTTTCATCACAAGAATATCATTCAGTCGAACATCCATAGCTTCTCCTCTATTTCTTCACGGCATCCCAATATGCTTTTGAGGCCTGCTCCAGCTTATTGGGGCCAAATTCGTAATAGGTCTTCCCCACAAGTCCATCCGGCAGGTATTGCTGCCGCACCCAGTGATTCGGGAAATCATGGGGATAGAGGTATCCCTGCTCCCGTTCCATGGTGAAGCTGTCCGCATGGACATTCTGCAAATGCCGGGGGAAATCGCCCCCCAGGCCCTTGCGAACATCCTCAATGGCCGCATCC
>CAVIFH010000450.1:0-3650 GCA_963641615.1 bacterium
GGCATCAACTGTGCTGCATCGCTCCGGTCGCCCGTAAGCCAAGCTTCCGCTCAACCCGGAGCGACAATAGTTGTCGCTTTGCACAGTTGATTATAAAAACAAGCCCCGAGGAGAACTTTCGCACTCTTCGGGGCTTATTTCGGGTTGGGCTGTTTGCCTTTAAAACAAAAAGCTGGTAACCGGAATCGGACCGGTGACCTCCGCACTACCAATGCGACGCACTACCGACTGTGCTATACCAGCTTGTTTTGTTCGCTTCGCTTTATGTCTCCCGCGAACTCGTTTATAATAGCATCCGGCCTTATATCTGTCAACGACTTTTTTAAAAAATTTGGCAATTGTTATAAACCCATGTCTGGCAACTGCCATAGTATTTGTTTCTCAAAACCTGTTTTATGAACAGTTACCTGAGGCGTCTCTTTTTTCTGTTCTGTTCCATACTACATTTATTCGCTGTAGTAATACGGCTGACCGTTTTCTATGTTGAACATGATCGAATCTGTCTGATAATAATCGCCATAGACATCGTCGATAATGTAGCAGTACAGATAGTCGGCATCCGAAAGCAGCTGAAAATTTACATGTGTATCCTCTACACAGGTATATTCTTCACCGGCATACCTCACACTTTCACCTGTTTCCATATTTACGGCATCATACTTCGGCACAATCTTGTCACCGACATAAAGTGTCTTGTAGTCCCTTGCCGCCATACCGTTTGACTCGATACCGTCCCAGGTGCCGTCGATGCCAACTGTATTGTTTGCGTAGTAGGTAAAAATCAGGTTTGTTTCCTCACCGTTAAGGGTGATCGGCGAGGCGAAAACGATAGCATCATCCATCTCAGTGATGACATATACAGCAAGACTCTGTCCGTCAGGAAGCGAGAACCAATATCCATCGAAATTGTCTGAAACAGACAGACTTCCATCATCGTATACCTCTGTATTGAGATCGGTGCTGTAGCCAAGCTCAATAAGATCCTCACCATCATAGCTTACCTGGTACACAAGCGCCTGGATATCAGAAGTATTCAAAACGCCTTCGGGTGACAGTGTAAATCCGAATGTACCTTCTGAGGACAATGCCGGCGATTCAGAAAATGTGATCAGCGGGCTGGCACCCGTCTGCGCATAGTCGTCGTAAGCATCCCAGTAGGCATTATCCTCCGACTCCGTGCCGCCTGCATTATTCGTCTCCGTCCATATATTAATAATCTGGAAGGCATCGTAATCAGATGTATTGCCTGCGTTGGCTGCGCCGTATACATTTCTGTCAACATACGCAAGATAATACGGACTGATAGCCACATCACCAAAGATTCCCAACTCCGAAGACCCTTCCACCTCAAGCGGATAATATACAGAAAGTCCGCTGGCCGAAGTATGATTGGAACCGGATTTTGTGTAAACAACTGCCTCCGAAAGTGTCGCAAGCGCTTCATCTGCACCATCCGCATAGTTGCTGCCTGCTTCGATGAGACCCTTGAGATCAACCATATTGGTATATCCCACCGCCTTGTTGTTTCCGCCGAAGTTGTCCACATCCAAGGCATTTTTTGCCATGCCGGAGAGCTTTTCCGCATCCTCTGTGGCGTTGTAAAGATTGTAGGCATATTGGTTAAATGCTGACACGAAGGCATCGATTTTCGACAAATCAATTACGGACATCGTAAGCGTAGGCCCACACTTCAAGTCACTGAGCTCATCAAAATATTCATCAACGAGATTTTTACCGATCTCATCTCCATTTGCATCCGTATGGTGCTTAATATAATAGCCAAGTCGTCTGTAGTTCCAGCCATAGCCCGGCTCCGTCTCCTGTGAAGCGAACATATAGTCGGCATAGGATGCGAGAATATTGGCGGATTCCACCGTTCCCATAAGACAGGCATCAAAGCCGATGAACTCGAAGTTATGCCCCATCAGGTCGAATACACTAAAAAGCGCATTATCAATATCCTTCAGAGACAGGCTGTCGGAATCGTAAAGCTCATCAAAGCACACACCAGAAATACTGCCGCCGCCATGATTCCAGAAAATAAGCGCCGTATGCTCTGCAGGATAGGTCTCTATGCCCCAGCGAAGAAAATCCGCAAGAGAATCCGCGTCACCCATATCCTCAAGCGGCTGTTCATCCACCAGTGTACGCTGATTTTTGCAGATTTCAAAACGCTGGATTTTGGAGGAGTCAATGTCGTTGCTCTGCCACTGCTTGGCCCCGCCGGTCTGTACAATAAACTTTACATTTTCATCGGTATCGGCATCCAGCATTTCCTCCATATCATCCGATGCAGAGCCATCCTCCGACTCCAGGTCGGCGCCGCACATGTATACAAACACAGTCCACGTGTCTGACGCACAGCCCGATCCGTTGCCGCTTCTTTGAGAACGTTCCGTGCTCAGGCAGCCGTCCTCCGTCAGACTCACCCTTTTTGCGTACGTCGGAGAAACATAGTCCTCATTCACATAATTGTCAACAGCAGCCTCAGACTTATTCGAACTGCTGTCGTCTCCACACGCTACGAACAGCACGAAAGCAAGCACCAGCGCCAGAAAAGCAAGCAAAATGCCGCGCAAAACCTTTTTCATACAATACCCCCCTTTGTTTTGATGCATCACAGTTTAGAAAAAGCGCCCTGCAGCAAGCTGCAGAGCACACTTTTCGTTTTTACAGCTTCGGCCAGCATGCCGGAAGTCTCGGATTTTCCACTCGGACCGGTTCCGGATAGGTCTCGCCGTAAAGCTCCAATTCTACGGTTTCAATGATCTGCGGTTCCACAGGCTTATTTACTTCTACGCCCGGAATCGGGAAGTCCACAGGGACAGTCTTAACCGCTGCGATCCGCTGAATCTCCTCCATGCCGGAAATAACTTTGCCAAATACCGGATACGTGCCCTTGTGATCCGGGCAGTCACGTAGCGGAAAGAAAAATTCACAGCTTGCCAGCCCGGCTTCTCCATATCCACCCATGCAGACGCAGCCCGGATGAGAGTCCAAGGGCGTCAGCTCCGGATGCAGAGAAAATTCATTCGGAATCAGATACTGAAGCTCCTTATGGCCAAATGCTGTATAGCTGACATCCACCCAGTTTCCCGGAACAATACGTTCAATCGCATGATGGTCCAGGTATCCGCGGGAAGCGGCATAAATAAAACTGTTCACCGTATTCGGTGCCGCCTCCGGCAGAAGCTCTATCACAATATCTGCTCCATTTGCCATATGTAACGTGGCTCTCGGGTTTGTCATGATATATCCTCCTGATCCTGCTTAGTCAATGATCTGCAGCTCCTTCGGATAGTGGTTTAATACCTCCACACCATCCTCTGTCACCAGCACCAGATCTTCCACGCGGACGCCGGTGTCGCCGGTTAAGTAGATACCCGGCTCGATGGAAAAAATCATTCCCGGTTTTGCCTCCCAGGTATTTGCGGAGGAAACATCGCCGAATTCATGCTCGGAAAGACCAATGAAGTGTCCAAGACGGTGGTTGAAGTTCGGTCCCCAGCCTTCGGCAGAGATCAGGTCTCTGGCTGCCGCATCAAGCTGACACAGCGGTACGCCCGGATGGATCTTTGAAATGGCAGTCTCATTCGCCGTCTTGGCAGTCTCATAAACTTTTCTATGGGCATCGCTCACCGTCTTAAAAT
>CAVIFH010000451.1:0-3475 GCA_963641615.1 bacterium
TCCCACGACTGTGTGGCGGGAGAGGATGCCTATGAGCTTCTTTTCGGGCGAAACGGACGGATTCTCAGCGCCGGAAAGGGCACAGTCCAGATCAATTTTATCGAAAATCTGGATTTTCGCTCCCAGAAAAAGCTGCTGGAAATTCTGATGTTCCGAAATGTGATCGCGGTGGCCAAGACCCGGGAGCTTAAGAAGCGGCTGATTCCGGAGCTTTATGAGCGTCTGTGGCCATTCGCCATCGAAATTCCGGCATTGGATGAAACGCCGGAGGACATTCCGCTTCTGGTTCGGGAGTATGTCACCATGCTGGCAGAACGCTACGGCCGCTTCCATGTGCTGACGAAGGAGGCAGAGCAGCTCCTGCCGAAGCTCTGCTGGCCTGGAAATCGGATTCAGCTGGAGAGCTTCCTGGAACGGCTGATCCTCTGTGCTCGAAAACGCAGCATCGGCGCCGAGGAGGTGCGGGCGCTGTACGATTCGCTGTACGGCGGGGAAATGTCGGCGCGCACCGGGACGAAAACGGAAGACGTCAGCGGTCTGCCTGCAGCAGAGCAGCTCGAAAAGGAACGTCTTATGGACTGCCTTTCCCGGAACTTCGGAAACCGCACCCGCATGGCAGCGGAGCTCGGCATCAGCAAAACGACGATCTGGCGGAAGCTGAAGCAGTATGGTCTACAGTGATTTGGTTCAGTCAGATGTTGGTTTAGAACACAAAATTTCCGCTTTTGCCGCCGGATTTTTCACACAGGTGGATATCGGAGATAACCATACGTTTATCGATCGCCTTGCACATATCATAGATCGTAAGTAAGGCCGTGGATACACCATTCAGAGCTTCCATTTCTACACCTGTTTTACCATCGGTTTTTACCTTGCAGGTGGTTGTAATGGAAAGGCTGCTTGCATCCATTTCAAATGTCACATCAGATCCGGTGAGTAAGAGCAGATGACACATGGGAATCAGCTCACTGGTTTTTTTGCATGCCATAATTCCTGCAGTGGCGGCAACGGTCAGCACATCGCCTTTTTTGACTTTTTTGCCTTCTATGGCATCAAACACTTCTTTGCTTACCGTGATTTTTCCTGTGGCGATGGCTTCTCTGTGCGTAATCTCTTTTTCAGAAACATCAACCATGCGGGCATTGCCCTTATCATCAAAATGTGTAAATTCCATTGTAATATCCTTTCTTGAAAAATCATGGCACCGCGGCTGAGGCGCGGGCAGAAGTACCTGAGTCCGGCTCAAGGCCTTATTTCATGCGGGTTTATGGTACAAAAATAGCGTAGCCAGTGCCATGCTGTGATATAATTAAGCGTCCAAACAAAAACTATACACGCTGGGGGCTACGCAATGAATACTATATCACAGTCAGAGATTCTGCTTCAAGATGTCCGCAACAAGGCAAATACGAAAAATGCTTGTAAAGCTTGAAGCGGGAGCAAATGGTTATGAAGGATTTGCAGGGCAGAAACATTAATTATATGAGGATATCCATCACCGACAGGTGCAATCTGCGCTGCAGGTACTGTATGCCGGAGGATATAGAGCTGCTGCCGATGGAGGAGCTGCTGCGTTTTGAAGAAATCGGCAAGGTCTGTACGGCAGCGGTCGCACTGGGAATCACGAGGTTTAAAATCACCGGTGGAGAACCGCTTGTCAGAAGAAACTGTACAGATCTGATCAGCATTATAAACAGGATACCGGGTGTTGAACAGGTGACGATGACAACAAACGGTGTATTGCTGACAAAATATGCGGCGGAACTGAGGGCGGCGGGATTAAGTGCTGTGAATATCAGTCTCGATACGCTTGACCGGCAGAGATTTATCGATATAACGGGGGCGGATCATTTGCCGGAGGTGCTGCAGTCCATAGATGAGGCGATGAAACAGGGACTGAAAGTGAAAATCAACACTGTACTCCAGCGAGATAAAAATGCGGATGAATGGCCGCGGCTTATCGAGCTGGCAAAGGACAGGCCGATCGATGTGCGGTTTATTGAGCTTATGCCGATCGGAAGGGGGGATCAGAATCAGGGCGTCTCAAATGACGGTCTGCTGAACTCGCTTCGGGAAATGTTTTCGGATGTATATAAGGATGAGCGTATACATGGCAACGGACCGGCAGTTTATTACCATATATCCGGCTTCGATGGAAGCATAGGCTTCATAAGCGCAATACACGGCAAATTTTGCGGCAGCTGCAATCGTCTGCGCATGACCTCGACCGGAGAACTGAAGCCGTGTCTGTGCTATAAGGATACCGTATCCGTGCGGAATGCCGTCAGATACGGAAGTCTTGAAGATGTGAAGCACAAGCTGATCGAAGCGATAGAGCTGAAGCCGGAACAGCATTGCTTTGACAACGAGCAGAGTATCAGTGAGAAACGGAAAATGGTTCAGATCGGAGGTTGAAATGGGAAAAATATTGGGCATTTGTACCAGTGAAAAAAGAGGCACCGAGAAAAAAGAGGTTACGGAGGCTGAACTCGCCGCGGACTGGGGCATAGTCGGTGATGCACACGGCGGAAAATGGCACAGGCAGGTGAGTCTTTTGTCCTTTGAAAAGATACAGGCATTCCGGGAAAAGGGGGCTGAGGTTGCCTTCGGTGCCTTTGGGGAAAATCTGATTGTAGAAGGCTTTGATCTGAGAACGCTGCCGGTGTGCACGAGATTTGAAATTGGTGATGTTGTGCTGGAGCTTAGCCAGATCGGAAAGGAGTGCCACAGCCATTGTCAGATCTACCGGAGAATGGGCGACTGCATCATGCCGAGAGAGGGTGTGTTTACAGAGGTGATCACAGGCGGACATATCAGGGTCGGAGACGAGATAAGAGCGATCAAACCGGATCCGAACCGGGCCTACACAGCCGCTGTGATCACGCTCAGCGATAAGGGAGCGGCGGGCTTAAGAGAGGACAGGAGCGGTCCCAAAATTGTCGAGCTGGCGACTGCCGCGGGACTCGAGGTAAAGGAAACGCTGCTTCTTCCCGATGGCAGAGCAGCCCTGGAGCGCGAGCTGATCAGATTGTCCGATCAAAGACAGATCAATGTGATCTTTACAACCGGCGGTACAGGCTTTTCTGAGCGTGATATGACCCCGGAGGCAACCATAGCGGTGTGTGACCGTATGGCCAGCGGAATCGCAGAAGCGATCCGGAATTATTCCATGAGCATAACGCCGAGGGCCATGTTCAGCAGAGCTGTATCGGGAATCAGGGGAAAGACACTGATCATCAATCTTCCCGGAAGTCCGAAGGCGGTGACCGAGGCACTGGAGTTTTTGCTTCCGAATCTGGAGCATGGGCTCGGCATACTCAGAGGAAGCGAGAGTGAGTGCGCGCGTTAAAGCAAGCTTTGGAATGATCTGACAAGTCATCAGCATTTCCTTAGTAGATAAAAATTAAATTGCATATCATAAAGGTAACTGTTTAGCACCACATCGCCACATCGCTTCGCGATGCGCGATGTGGCG
>CAVIFH010000452.1:0-2963 GCA_963641615.1 bacterium
CCTCTGATCCTACGGGGGGCAAGACAGGTAGGAAAAACCTGGCTGATGAAAGAATTTGGTCGGATTTGTTATACGAATTATGTTTACTTCAACTTTGATGAGGAAGATGAACTGAAATCTATTTTTCAAACGAACAAAAATCCTCACCGTATCATTGAATTGCTATCCATGATAAGCGGAAAAAAAATTCAGCCTGCTGAAACACTGATTCTTTTTGATGAAATTCAGGAATGCCCGGAAGCATTAAATACGCTGAAATATTTCAAAGAAAAAGCGAATGAATATCACATCGTTTCCGCCGGTAGTTTGTTGGGAACTCTTTTGGCGCAACCGAAATCCTATCCTGTAGGCATGGTAAATCTGCTTGATATTTTTCCGCTGACCTTTGATGAATTCCTGGAGGCTACAGATCCCGTTCTGTATGCTTATTATGAGAGAATTCAAAAGGGTCAGGAAATTGAAGAGATTTTTCACTCACGGTTGTCGGAAGCCTGCGATTATTATTTCATCATCGGCGGAATGCCGGAGTGTGTTTCCTCTTGGCTGAAATATAAAGATCCTGCAAGAATTTCCCGGATTCAACGGGAATTAATCGAAATTTATGAAAATGATTTTTCCAAACATAACGGTAAAATCAACAGTGGCCGAATCCTTTTGGTATTCCGCAGTATTGTGACGCAGCTTGCAAAATCCAATGAAAAATTTATGTATGGTGCTGTTCGTGAAGGCGGAAGAGCCCGTGACTTTGAAGAAGCCATCGAATGGCTTGTTTCCGCGGGAATGCTTAACCGCATATATAATGTCTCCAAAATAGAACATCCTCTTTCTGCATTTGACCGATTGGATCAGTTTAAACTCTTTGTATTCGATACCGGCTTGCTGAAGCACATGGCAGGTATTGATAACAGCGCCATTCTGTTAAAATCCAGTTATCAGTTCAAGGGAGCGTTGACGGAAAACTATATTTTGCAGCAGTTTAAAGGGCAATTTGAAATTGAACCACGGTATTATTCTGATAGGAACTGCGAGCTTGATTTTGTACTTCAAAATGGAACCGACATCATTCCGGTGGAAGCCAAAGGAGGGGAGGATAAATCTGCTCCGTCTTTCAAAAGATATATTGCTGAACATCATCCTTCTCAAGCCTTGCGTTTTTCCAAACGTGGTTACCGAAAGGATGGCGACATTACCAATCTGCCGCTGTATCTTGCTTGTAAGACCAAATGTTTATTATAGATTACGAAAAGCTCATATCCGAACATTAGCTAGGGCTAACCGTGCGATCGGTGCTACACTAATTGTACTTAGCAGAAGACATTTCCCTTGAAAGCATGAGGAGAAGAGAGGAGAATTCTATGAATTATACAGAGTGTATTGAGCTGGCGCGGGGCAAGGTCGGAAAGGTCTGCAAGGCCTGTCCGGAGTGCAACGGCAGAGCCTGCCGGAATATCATGCCTGGGCCGGGCTCGAAGGGAATCGGCGATACTGCCATCCGGAACTATGACAAGTGGAAGGAAATCCGGCTGAACATGGATACGCTGGTGGAAAATCGCCCCATCGATACGCGCATTTCCCTCTTCGGGAAGGACTTTCAATATCCCTTTTTCGCGGGGCCGGTGGGTGCTGTGAATCTGCATTACGGCGATTCTCTGAATGATGTGTCCTACAACGATATTTTGGTGTCTGCCTGTGCGGAATTCGGCATTGCCGCTTTCACCGGTGACGGCACGGATCCGAACGTCATGGTTGCCGCAACGAAGGCCATCGGAAATGCAGGCGGCTTCGGCATCCCCACGGTAAAGCCCTGGAATCTGGAAACCATTCAGGAAAAGATGGAAATGGTGCATGCGTCCAACGCCTTTGCTGTGGCCATGGACGTGGATGCAGCTGGTCTTCCGTTCCTTAAGAATCTGAATCCGCCGGCTGGGCCGAAGTCAGTGGCAGAGCTTCATGATATCGTCGTGGCTGCCGGTGCACCGTTTATCGTAAAGGGCGTTATGACGGTAAAGGGCGCACTGAAGGCAAAGGAAGCCGGCGCCAGCGCCATCATTGTGTCTAACCACGGCGGACGTGTATTGGATCAGTGTCCTGCAACGGCAGAGGTTCTGCCGGAAATCGTGGATGCCGTAGAGGGCAGCATGAAAATTCTGGTGGACGGCGGCATACGTTCCGGCGCAGATGTTTTCAAAGCATTGGCCATCGGTGCCGATGCAGTGGTGATTGCGCGCCCCTTCGTCACGGCTGTGTATGGCGGCGGAAGAGAGGGCGTAAAGTCCTATATCGATAAGATCGGCGGCGAGCTTCGGGATGTCATGTCCATGTGCGGTGTCTCCAGTCTGTCGGAGATCACAAGAGACTGCATACGGCTGCCGAAATATTAATGGTTTAGGGAAATGCTGATTTGATTCGCATTTCCTTAGCATACTGAAAAAAGCGTCCCCTGTAATAGGAGGCGCTTTTTGCGTTAGCAGGCTTTGTTTTATTCTGCCAGCTCCGGGTTCTTTCCGGTCCAGAGCTGATAGTAACGGCCCTTCAGGGCCAGCAGCTCGTCATGTGTGCCGTGCTCGACGATGTGTCCCTGCTCCAGCACCACGATCTGATCCGAGTTCCGAATCGTTGACAGACGATGCGCAATGACAAATGTGGTACGTCCGATCATCAGGCTGTCCATGCCATCCTGCACGAGTTTTTCGGTACGGGAGTCGATAGAGCTGGTGGCCTCATCGAGAATCAGCACGGGCGGGTCCGCAATGGCGGCTCTCGCAATACTCAGGAGCTGCCGCTGTCCCTGGGACAGGTTTGCGCCGTCGCCGGTCAGTTCTGTGTCATAGCCCTTCGGCAGCCGGCGGATGAAGCCGTCTGCATTGGCGAGACGTGCCGCTGCATAAACCTCCTCATCGCTTGCATCCAGACGACCGTAGCGGATGTTCTCCATGACTGTGCCGGTGAAGAGATGTGTATCC
>CAVIFH010000453.1:0-2795 GCA_963641615.1 bacterium
GTGCTGGAGATCGAGGAACAGGACGGCCGGGTCTGCGGCGTGAAGACAAAACGGCAGCATTACCGGGCGGAACGGGTCATTGTGGCCACCGGCGGACTTTCCTATCCCTCCACAGGATCCACAGGAGACGGTTATCGCTTTGCGCGGGCCTGCGGCATGCAGGTGACGGAATGCTATCCGTCCCTTACCTATCTGGAGCCGGAGGAGCAGGATTATTATGCCCTGAAGGGACTGAAGCTCAAAAACATTGCCGTAAGCGTCACGGATGAGAGCGGCAAGCGCTATTATGAAGACTTCGGAGAGCTGGATTTTCTGCCGGAAGGACTGTCGGGGCCGGTGGTGCTGTCGGCCAGCGCCAACATTACCCGGTATCTCAATGCGGCGGAGCCGAAGAATCGCCGGCTGCTGACCCTGCATATCGACCTGAAGCCGGCCATGTCGGCGGAGGCCAGAGATGAGCGGCTGCGCCGGGAGCTGGAGAGCTTTCGAAATAAGGAACTCCGAAATTGTCTCGGAAATCTTTTGCCGGCCCAGCTGATTCCGGTTTTTCTGAAACGCCTGGAGCGCCGCGGTGTGGACATCAACCGAAAAGCCACGGAGGTGTCCAGGGAGATGCGGCAGCAGATACTTTCTCTTTTGGGAGATTTTTCCTTTACGCTTCGGGGAACCGGCGGCTTCCGCAGCGCCATTGTGACCCAGGGCGGTGTGTCGGTGAAGGAACTGAACCCGAAAACATTGGAATCCAAAAAGCGGAAGGGATTGTATTTTGCCGGAGAGGTTATTGATGTGGACGCCTATACCGGCGGCTTTAATATGCAGAGCGCCTTTTCCACCGGCTGGCTGGCCGGAAAGAGCGCGGCGAAGGAGGATGAAAATGCCCTATAGTATTGCAATTGACGGACCCGCCGGGGCCGGAAAATCTACGGTTGCGAAAGCCGTAGCCAAAGAGCTTTCCTATATATATGTGGATACCGGTGCCATGTACCGGGCGCTGGGACTGTTTTTCGTACGGAAAAATGTGAATCTTCAGAACGAAGAGGCTGTTGTTGCCGGTCTTCCGGAGGTAAATGTTTCCATCGCCTATGCAGAGGACGGAAGCCAGCAGGTATACCTGAACGGCGAGGATGTTTCTGCCGCTATCCGTACCCAGCAGATCGGCGATGCGGCGTCCACCGTTTCCCAGTATCAGCCGGTGCGGGATAAGCTGGTGGCACTGCAGAAGCAGCTGGCGTCTGAGACTTCCGTGGTTATGGACGGCCGGGACATCGGCACCAAGGTGCTGCCCCATGCGAATCTGAAAATCTATCTGACGGCCTCTGTAGAGGTTCGGGCACGCCGCCGCGCCATGGAGCTGCAGGAAAAGGGAATGTCGGCGGAGCTTTCGCAGATTGAAAAGGAAGTTGAGGAGCGGGATTACCGGGATATGCACCGGGAAAATTCGCCTCTGATGCAGGCCGCGGACGCCGTACTGGTGGATTCCTCGGACATGACCCTTGATGAGACCATAGACCGGATTATCGCACTTAGCCTGGGCGGTGTGAAATGAAGGTGACCCTGGCAAAAACGGCGGGCTTCTGCTTCGGTGTGGAACGGGCCGTGAACACGGTGCTTTCCGTTCTGGAGCAGGAAAAGCTGAAGCCGCCGGCGGAGCGGAAACCCATTTATACCTATGGCCCCATCGTGCATAACGACACAGTCGTGAACAGGCTGAAGGCGCAGGGCGTTTCGGTGTTGGAGGGCCCGGAGGATCTGGAAGCTCTCCGGGAGGGCATTGTCATTATCCGGGCGCACGGTGTCGGTCGAGCGGTCTATGAGCAGCTGGAGAAAAACGGGCTGAAGGTGATCGATGCCTCCTGCCCCTTTGTACAGAAGATTCAGCGGCTGGTGCGGGACCATACTGCAAAAGGTGAAACGACCTTTCTGGCGGGCAGTCCGGCGCACCCGGAGGTGCAGGGCATTGTGGGCTGGGCAGAGGGCCCGGTAACGGTGCTGCCGGACGCAGAGGCAGCCCGAAAGCTGCCGGAAGTTAACGGAATACCGGCCTTTGTGGCCGCGCAGACGACATTTAATGTCGATAAATTCAAAGTTATTGTTGAAATTTTGCGCGAGAAGGGTTATTATGTTACCGTTATAAATACGATTTGCAACGCAACTTTCGAAAGACAGAACGAGGCAAAGGAGCTGGCTGGATGCTCAGATGCCATGATCGTCATTGGAGGAAGCAGTTCATCAAACACGAAGAAGCTTTTTGAGATTTGTTCGACAGAATGCCGGAACACCCAGCTGATACAAACGGTAGAAGATCTTAACTTCGATTCGGATGAAGCGATTCAAAGCGTAGGTATTACAGCAGGGGCAAGCACCCCAAAAGAAATTATAGAGGAGGTTCTAACTTATGTCAGAAATGAGTTTTGAACAAATGCTTGAAGGATCACTGAAATCAATTCATGCGGGGGAGATTGTTACTGGCAAGGTCATCAGTGTAAAGCCTGATGAGATTGCGCTGAATATCGGCTACAAGTCCGACGGAATCATGACCAGAAACGACTACAGCGCAGATAATTCACTGGATCTTACGACTGTGATCAATGTCGGCGACGAGATCGAGTGCAAGGTGAAGAAGGTTAATGACGGTGAGGGCCAGGTTGTTCTCTCTCACAGAGATGCACTGCAGTCCAAGGCTTCCGAGGAGCTTCGCAAGGCTTTTGAGGACGGCACTGTTCTTACAGGAAAGGTTATCCAGGTTGTTAAGGGCGGTCTGAACGTTGAGGTTGACGGCGCAAGAGTATTTGTAC
>CAVIFH010000454.1:0-2528 GCA_963641615.1 bacterium
TTCAGTATAGCGTTCAGTATTGACAACACTACAGCGGCTGCCATAAGGAAAATCGGAAATTTTATTCCGCTGAAAACAGACATAGATTCTCTGAGGGATACCTTTTCTACCGCGATTTTAGCGGTGGTGGCGGTTTTTTTAATTGCATCCTTCTGCCGCTTCATTTATTGAACACCTCCTGGTATGACTGCTCCTCCACAAGCTCACGATAGACATTGCAGGTTTCCATCAGACTCTTATGATTACCTGTTCCTACAAGTTCGCCCTTATTTATCACTGCGATATGATCTGCACCTGTCACATAATTAAGTTCATGCGAGACGATAACGACAGTCTTGTCCGGGAAAGACCGGAAAATCATGCGGCTTATTTCATTTGCGGTATTCGCATCGAGGGCAGAGGTGGGTTCGTCAAACAGCAGGATGTCCGCATTCCGAAGGAGAGCTCTCGCAATTACGATCCTTTGCCGCTGACCGCCGGAAAGGGAAGAGCCACGCTCTGCAATCTCTGTGTCATACCCTTCCGGAAGTGCTTTTACTAACTCGGTGAGCCCAACCTTCGCACATACGCCGTCAAGCTCTTCATCCGTTATTTCGCGGTTCGACCCATATATAAGGCAATCACGAAGCTTACCGCCAAAAATACCTGCGTCTTGTACTACATAAGCCATCTTGCATCTTAACGCCTGCACATTCATTTCGCCGAGATCGATCCCGCCAATGGTGATCTCACCGTCCTGCGGTGCATACAACCTTTCAAGAAGCTTTAAAATCGAGGTTTTTCCACTGCCGGAGGGACCCACAAGGGCCGTGATTTTTCCATACGGAATAGTTAAGGAAATGTCGGAGAGAACGGGCTCACCCTCCTTATAATTAAACGAAACATGCTTAAAGGCAATATCTCCGTCCGGAATCTCAATGACGCCTTTTTGAGTGTCAGTCTCTTCCCGTTCCGCTTCAAACAGGCGTGCAATTCTGTACGCACGACCATCAAACTCATTTACATATGCGAACATGCTCGCCAAAGTATACATGGTAGTATTAATCGTGGCGACGTAGGTGGAAAATGCTACGAAAGCGGGAACGTCGATCTCCCCTGCCTTCAGCAGGGCAGCGCCCCACACGGTAGCGATCACCACGGAAGCGACATTCGCTACGCTGGCGTACAGCAAGCCTGCCGAATACACATAGTAGTAACGAGTATTTGTTCGATACATCTGTCCCGCCACATTTTTGCCGTTTGTCTCCTCGCGGGGCTGCATGAGAAACATCTTGATCATGGAAAGGTTACGGATACGCTCTGCAAGATAGCCGGTCAGCCGTCCCATATTCAATTGAACCTCACGGCCGAGCTTAAACTGCCAGTACGCCATAAAGATCATGTATACAACATAGATGGGAATCAGAAAAAGAAGGCTTTGCAAAAGCTTCGGAGAATACTGGCTTAGCTGGAGAGCGCACATACCGACCAGCAGAAGAAGTGCGGGTGCCCCCACTATAAGCTTAACCAACCCGCCAGCCATTATTGGGGCGTCAAAAGTGACGAGACTTAATATAGAATTGGGATCCTTGTCGTCAAAATAGTCTGCCTTTACGTTCATCATTCTCTCCCACGTGGAATTCTTTACCATGAGAGCCGATTTGTTCTCCGCATAGGCGAGCAGAATGTTTGCAACAGCGCTGGCAATCAGGGTGAGAATCAACGTTCCGGCAACAGGCCATAGCTTTGATGATGAAAAGTCACCGTCGAACAGGTTCGCAGTAGCGTCCGGCACCATGGAGGTCACTACACTCTGAACGAGGCTTACAACGAGAGCGACTATGATGGCTCCCCATGCGTATTTGACTTTACCGATAAGGGAAAAGAAGTCGGTACTTACCTTGAATTTTTTCTTACTCATTATTGTCCCTCCTTTTTTTGCATTCTGAATAACCGTTCTCAAAGTTGTTCGCACAATTCGGATCACCGGATCCTTTGTACTTTGGAAATCCCGGATATGGATACAACGGCCGTGTCCGGCCCGCGTGTCCTTCGGAAAAATCCTCCGCAATCAGCGTTTCTGGCCTTTCGTTTTCTTCCACCCAGTTATCCAGTATGCTGCACAGATCCAAATCCATCCAGAAAATATCTGAGTAGCCGTGACCATAGCCAGGAACCGTATAAAAGCGAATAAAATCATCGGTTTCATTTCCGTATTTTTCACGAAGCCGATTATAATAATCAATGGTGCCGTCAGGTGTTACCAGGTTGTCATTCAGGCCGGTGAAAAGAAGCAGTTTACCATTATGTTCCTTAAATTCATCCAGATCTGTTGTGTCGGCATCCAGAAGCGCCGCTGCTGCCTGAACCTCTTCTTTATAAAGATCATACCGGAAATGCACCGGGTCAAAATCTGCATCTTTCATAAAGAAATACTTGATTACCTGATCCGAACCCATAGAACATGCCCGGGATGCAGCACTCGGCCCGAACATATTGGACAAAGGATCCACCATACAGGTTCCCTGATAAGGCGTATAACCTGGGAA
>CAVIFH010000455.1:0-2505 GCA_963641615.1 bacterium
CCAGAATATGGTCAATGGAATCCTGATAGATAAGCAGACGGGAATATTTGGTCTGCGTGAACATCTCCGCAACCTCTTTCTTGCTGGCAGTTACAGGGAGTGCCGCAAGATCGACACGATGAATCAGGATATCCTGGGCCTGCTGCTCGGAAAAATCAATTGCATTTTTCAGCAGTTCCCCTTCATTCTTGTCAATACCGCCGTCCTGCTGAACCTCATCCACCAGCATCATAAGCTCTTCTTGGGACATGGGGCTGTCTGCGCTCAGGTGGAAAAGCTTGGCAAGAAGCTTCTTCCAAAGGGAAAAGAGGAAATTCAGAGGTGTAAATATCCATATCAGCACCCGAATAATCAGTGCAGAAAAAATTGCGAAGCTCTCTGCGCAATCTTTCGCGATACTTTTGGGGGATATCTCACCGAAAATCAGGACAACCACTGTAACAACAACAGTGGAAATGGTGGCACCGATATCGCCGTAAAGCCGGACAAACAGCACAGTTCCGAGAGAAGCCGTTAGAATATTGACAATATTATTTCCGATAAGTATGGTAGAAAGCAGCTGATCGTAGCGCTCAAGCAAATCACATGCCAGCGCCGCACCGGGATCTCCCTTCTCGGCCATCGTTTTCAGCCTTGTCGAATTGGCTGAAGAAAAAGCAGTTTCCGTCGCCGAGAAGTAGGCCGACATAATCAGGCAAACTGCCATAATCGTTATACAGGTTGTAGTTGACACGTTGTGTGACTCCTTTTGTCATTGTTATCATTTTTTAATTACAGCATTTGAGTCTCTAAATTCTGCGTGAGAAGCAGGCAGATTTACCCCTTTTTTGCGTCTGTACCGCCCTCTGAAATTTCAGGAATGACAGGATAAAAGCGTAAAAAAGCATGTCCGCCCCGCCAAAAGGAATTCAGCAGCGCAGATATGCTCTGATAACAGATGACAATCCATGGATGATACTGTGGCTTTCTCCGCCATCGGCATCCATACCATTCACTTCCTTTCGCACCACTTATTAATTCATATTATACCGAAGGGATGTATTTTGTCAAGGAAAGAACGCTTTATATGTGAATTTATTGCATCCGCCCAAATAACTTAAGCCCTATGGCACCATCATATTGTCCCAGCCCGTTGTCTGGCACTGCCCGCATATATCGCGACCGACTGCAACAATGGAGCCATCGCTCCGGAGTCCCAATGTATGCCATCCGCCTGCGGAAATCGCCACGATATCCGTCCATTCGGACACATCGCATTGGCCGTCTTCATTCAGTCCAACCGCCACAACCGTTCCATCGGATTTTAAGCCCACGCTGTGGTAGTATCCTGCGGAAACAGCCACAATATCTGACCATACGCTCACATCGCATTGATTTTCCTGGTTGTTCCCCGCGGCATATACGGTCCCATCCCGCTTCAGGCCCAGCGAATGTGCTCCGCCTGCGGAAACAGACTGCAAATTCTCCCAGTTCGAAACATTGCACTGCCCATCCGTATTCTGGCCGGCAGCGACAGCTGTCCGGTCTGCTTTCAGGCCAAGGGTGTGATTTCTGCCGGCACTGATTCCGACAATATAGCGCCATTCATCTACATCGGTTCGCCCGTCGCGATCGCAGCCAATGCCAATTACGCGCCCATTGGATTTAAGCCCAATCGTATGCCACTGACCGGCTGAAACAGCCACCATATTTTTCCATTGCTCCACATCTGTCCGCCCGTCACGGCTGTATCCGGCGGCTACGACTGTCCCGTCTGTGCGAAGTCCGACGGTGTGCTCCCATCCGGCCGAAACAGACGCAATGTTCAGCCATCCGCCAACATCACACTGGTTTTCCCTGTCATCGCCGATTGCCGCAACCATGTTGTCACTGCGCAGAGCGACTGTAAACCATCCTCCGGCACTGATTAGTTCCGGGGACACGATATCTGCCCACAGTGCAGCGCTCCGCTCAGCGGCATCCTCATAATCACGCAAACCGCCGAAAATAGCAGCTGCACGGTATGGGTCCCCTGCATGCAGCAGTACCTCTGCCTGGCTGTATCGATCCGATTGAATCTCCGCAACACGGGAAGCAGAATCCTTAAAGCTGCCAAGTGCCGCAAAGGCATCAATGGCTTCCTCCCAATTTTCCGATGCCAGCAGCGCTTCCGCGGACTCATAATGCTTCTGTGGGACGATATACCGTGTCACAAACAGCCATCCAAAAACAGAAATGAGGCACAGCGCCATGAATACGGCGACAATTCTTTTCAGCACACCGGCTGCCGGTGTATCATGCTCCGCAGCAGCTGCCGACTGTGCATTGGCCTTTTTTTTACACTGAACCGCCTGCACGTTTGCATCGCGCCATCCCGGGATCTGGCTGTACAGTTTCGCCGCGTATGCCGCATTTCCAATCCGCATGGCATTGGCAGCTTCATCGTAAATTCGCTGCTTTCTGAGCTCCTCCGCCTTGCGAATGCAGTATGCCGCCCGCTCCTCTGCGTCAGAATAGGCACCCAGA
>CAVIFH010000456.1:0-2423 GCA_963641615.1 bacterium
CTGCTGCAGACGGAACAAGCTATTTGGATATAGCCGCCTTCATTAAATCCTATGGTGCACAGCCAAAGCAAGATCTGATTGAGCTCTGGAAACGAATTGTTTTCAATATGGCTGTTACCAACACTGATGATCATCTTCGAAACCATGCTTTCATTCTTGCAGAGAATGGGTGGCGGCTCTCTCCGCTTTATGATGTAAATCCGGTTCCCTACGGCGATGAACTATCTTTAAATGTCGATGAGGATGATAACAGCATCAGCATTGAACTTGCTGTCGCGGCTGCTGTCAAATTCGGGATTTCCGAGACTGACGCGAAAAGCTGTGCAAAGGATATCCTGACAATTGTAAGAGAAAACTGGGAGAAAATTGCAGCAGGTTACGGGCTGAACCGCCGACAGATAGAAGAAATGCGCCCTGCTTTTCATGCCTGCTATGAATAAATGAATCTGAACGAGACTGCATTAAATTGTCTCATAGAAAATTGAACAATCACCAATACCCCGTCGGAGAAACTCCGGCGGGGTATTTTTATGCCTGCTCGAACCCGTACAACAAGGGTGAGCTGCCCGTACTGCCGGTACCTTAAGAATTTCGGCCCGGAGGGATAAACTTGATCATGTCAGGAGCCAAGAAATCTCCGAGACACGCACCTTGAAAACTGCATATTCATTCTTCAGGCACACACCTGTGATGGGGAGCCACATCAGCGGCAAACGCAGCGATCGCCCTTAGGAGGCGGGAGCGCGAGCCGGACTGTAAGTATCGGATTGCTTCCGGTATACAGCGTTGATCCGTCACAGCACAATGATACTTCTGTACGCAGCTCGGTGAGAACCACGGAGGGGTTAGAGTCCCATGGAGCCGGTAAGCAGCCGGCCGCCTGAATGTATTCCCGGCAGGCCGGAGCGTCTGCCAGTTCCCAGGGGTGTCGAGGACAAATGTGGGGATAACATATTTTTGAGATTAAGCCTGTTAAGGCTTTATTGGGCAGGAAGCGATGTCCTGCCCCTTTACATAAAAACCGTCAAGGGAGGAGAAAACCATGCTTAAAAAGGATTGGAATTATCGCCGCGGCGACATTTATCTGGTCGATCTCGGTGAGCACCGCGGAAGTATTCAGGGCGGCGTCCGGCCGGTCATCAATATTCAGAACAACAGCGGCAACTTCTTCGGACCGACATTGATCGTCGTGCCGCTTACCACAGAGCTCAAGAAGCTTGAACAGCCAACACACTACGTTATTCAAAAGCAGCGCGGCCTGGACAAAGCATCCATGAGTGAAGCAGAGCAGATCGTCACCATCAACAAATGTCAGGTCATGAAATATCTGGGACGGGCAAGCAGCAAGCATATGACGCACATTGACGACAGCATCCGCGTCAGCCTGCATTTGGATCCGGAGGATGCACTGCCGATACCGGAATGTGTAGAGTTTCCGTAAGTGCAGCAAAAATCATCCGTGAATAAAGAAAGCGAGGAACATACATGGAAGCAATAGAAACCTTTGAATTACCGGCAGAGAGCGTTGTCGCAATGACAGAAAAGCGCTGCTATACCGTCGAAGAGCTGCAGATTATTCTCGGCATCAGCCGCGGCACCGTGTACAAGCTGCTGGCGCAGAATGAATTTCGCTGGTGCAAGATCGGTGCCGCCTATCGAATCTCTAGGAAAAGCTTCGACGAATGGCTGGATGAGAGGGTCTGATTTGTCAAGGATGTCAGAGAGTCCGGCGACATCCTAACAATCGAAAAGCATATTCATTACTATGTAGCCAGGTCGTAGGACCTGGCTATTACTTTACAAGGGAGGCTCCAGCGATGGACAAAAGCAAAACAACGATGTCCGTCCCGGAAATGAGACGGATGCTCGGGCTTGGTAAGACGGATTCTTACTGGCTGGTACATAAGCAGTGCTTTGAAACGGTCATGATTGCAGGAAAAATGCGGATCGTGATAGAAAGCTTCGAGCACTGGTATGCAAATCAAATCAAGCACAGGAAGGTGGACGGCCCGCCTCCGGGAGAGGAGCTCAAGGCATATTCTTATTCTCCCAGGGAGCTGGCAGAGGAGCTGAACATATCGGAGAGCGTTGTATACGATCTCATCAAGCGATATGCAATCAGAACCTTTGCTGTCGATACTTGGATGCGGATTCGAAAGGATGATTTTGAAGCGTGGTACAAGACCCAAACAAGGTACCGCACAAGGGCAGATCGCGAACGTGATGCTGCGCTTGAGGAAGCCTCCATGACAATGCCGGAAATGGCAAGGCTTCTCCTGGTTTCCCGCGAGGAAGCCTACAAAATCCTCTTTTCCGGCAAGAACAAGGATCAATTTGAATTTGTAATTGTCGGTGACCGGCGCAGAGTCACAAAGGAAAGCTTCGAACGCTGGTATATCGGTCAGAGCAAGTACAGAAAGCTC
>CAVIFH010000457.1:0-2389 GCA_963641615.1 bacterium
TCTTTGTTATACTTTAACGTATAACGTGTATGATGCTCCAGCTCGACGCGAACAGACTCTTGCGTTACGCCATTATCCTCCATCCATTTCCCATAGGACTCGCGGTAATCTGCGCCAGTCTTGCATACCAATTTGCAATTTTTTGTCCATATCCGCATGCCGGAAAGGGCATAAAAAGCAGGTCCTCCCATATTCCACTCAGAGAAATTACCGTTTTTATCCTCAATTCGATCAGACATTATATTACCGCAGGCAAGATATTCAATTGGCATAGTCTCCCCTACCTCTCAATAACTTCAATTGACGAAAAGTACGTTGGCACAAAAATGGTTGGATCCATTCCGCCCCGGAACATAGGTTCTCCAATTGTCGTATGGCGAAATCCTCCGAAAATCGCCCCCGGCAAATACGCATACATCTGACTCAAAAAATTCCACTTGTAGTCTGGCTTGGGAAGTGGGCAGTAGCGCACCGGTACCCGAATTCCCAGTTCCTGCGGGGTTTGATCACTGAAAACCAGTACTTCTCTTCCAAATTTCTCAACCATAGCATTTGTCGCATTCACGAGGTTATCGGTACTCGAGCCATTGCTGTTAATCAAAACCAGGCTGGCAATATCTCCGCCGGGCTCCATTAGGCTGTTTACGTGCATGAAGTTCTCGCTGTCAATCACCGTACACGGATCTCCGGACAACTCCACAATCTTCGCCTGAATAAATTTCCCCGCCCAAAACATTGGGCCATCTCCAACAATCTCAACATACTTCTTATCTATCCAGTGAATAGCCGCATCAAAACACGCCTTTTCAATCGACGCTATCTCACTAAAGAAATGGTCATGGTAATTTTGAACCTGCTCGCGAAGTTCAGGAAGTCTTGGTGTTCCGTCACGTTGCTCCGCCATTGCTGCCGCAAAAATTATCAGGCTGATGACATTCATATAATACGTGCGAAGTCCTGCGTTGTTATCCCCTGCCGGACAATTCAGATAATACAGCAGGTCCGCTTCCTTTGCCGTAGGTGAATTGACATTCCCAGTCATTGCAATTGTTGTAATTCTATTACGGCGGCACTGTCTCAGTGCCTCAATTGTGCGATAGATTCCACCCGAAACACTGATAAATACCGCAACAGTGTCTTCACCGTCGTCCCGAAATGGATAATGGCGGCTCAGCTCAATTGCCTCTACAGCCTCGAAGTCAACATCCGGCAAATAGTGTGCAAAGGCCTCCTTCACTGCAAATGCAACCAAATTTGAGTCACCGCAGCCAGTGGCCAGCACACGTTTTGCACGCTTCACCTCCGGACTTTTCATTAATGAATGCACCTGAGCAGCTGCCCTGTCAAACTGGACCATCGTCAGCGGATCTACGTCCATGCACTGAGCAAAGAAACTATCCTGAAAATAAAACTGGCGATAGTATTTTTCGTCTCCAAGCCGTTTGAACATATTTTCTTCCTCCTAATCATGCATCGTCCACGTTTGATTACGGAAATCGTAGCGTCCATCAAAGAAGAAATGTTCATTCACCGCAGCGTGGTAACCTGCCAGCAGTGATCCCGGAATAAAATCAACCAACGGATACATCCAACGTTCCGGTGCAGCCGGTATACAGCACACTATTGGATCAATCGCTTCTTCCAGCGCATTTTTCCCCATTTCAGCGCTGCCGTAAATATTGACAGAAGAATTAATCTCATGAGGATGGACTTTAAACTGCTCTGCATCCGCATCCGTAACAACCAGTGTCTTTCGATGCTGCTCCAGGCAACCGCCTATCGTGTCGCGCATTCGACTTAAGCTGGGATCGTCCTTTGTTGCTATGACTACCATGCCATATGAACTTGGGTCACGCTGGAAAAAGCTGATATGCGCAAACTCTTCCGATGTCGTATGGTCGCAAAATGCGCCACTGCACTCGATAAGCTTTTGCTCGATGAATTGCGCGGAAAATCCCTCGTTCCAATCAGCAATTGCTTCGAATTTTTGCAAATCCTTCATAGAAATCGCAGTCTCAAACATCTGTGAATCAATGTTCTGGATGTTCGACATGAACTGAACTGCATAACCTGCTATTTTCTGCCCAATTTCTGCAAAAGAATCCCTTGCCAATCGTCCTCTGCACACTCCAAGATAGGCACCAACAGCGCACAAGGCTACCATACTTGCATAATAGGATCGCAGTCCGGGCGTATTACAGCCATCCGGAGTCTCTACGTCCAGCACAAACTCTGCAGCAGATGCACATTTTGATGTGCTGTTTCCGGTAATCGCGAGGCCGTGCACCCCTGCTGATTTGGCTCGATCCAATACTTCAGCTGCTCTCTCCGAATTTCCGCTAAAGCTGATGGATATTACAAGTACCTTCTCCGGAGAATTCCCTTGCAG
>CAVIFH010000458.1:0-2378 GCA_963641615.1 bacterium
TTTATACGCCGCATGATGTATATTTGCTAATTGGACTCGAACGCTTTTCAGAAATCTGCTAAGAAAATTCTGCGTTTTGCTAATTCGATTTTTCGGATCACTTTGCCGGGGCTTGCGCCGCTATCAGGGCTGCGAGCGCACTTGCCAGCTCCGGCGACTTCTGAAGCTGCTCCACAAGGCTTTCAAGGTCCAGGGTCGCAGGCTCCGACTTTGCCGGTTCTTCCGGCGGACGGACGTTGCGAAGATCAGGCTTGGCATAGAAGGCTGTCTCGAATTTCTGAGCGTTGACCTTTCTATCCTCGTCCAGAATGTGAGCATAGATACTGGTTATCATGTCGATCTCGGCATGGCCCGTATCGCCCTGGGTGGCTTTCAGATCGCCGTGGTTGAGTTTCAGTTTGTAGGTGGTACTGGAATGACGGAGAGAATGAAAGACCACCTTCGGCAGCCCTGCGTCCTCACGGAGCTTTGCAAACTCTTTGAGGATGATCCGATCCTCGCAGGGGCATCCATTGGGAAGTGCCACGACCAAATCGAAGTCCTGATACTCGTCGCCCAGGAAGCCTTTCAGCTCGTCCTGGGACTTCTTCCATTCCCGCAGGATGTAGGCCAGCGTTTTCGGCAGCCATACCTTACGGATACTGGAGTCGGTTTTCGGCTTTTTCAGAATAATTCTTGTGCTGGTGTTCGGCATGAGCGGAGTGAAGATGTAATAGATATCCTTTTCACCCAGCGTTTCAATCGCCCGTTTGGAAGCCCGTGTCAGCTCCTTGTCGATGTAGACATAGGCGTTATCCGCCGCAATATCTTCATCGGAAATATGGACGTTTTCCCAGGTCAGACCCAGGATTTCACCCATACGCAGAGAGCAGGCAAAGGAAAGGTTCATTGCTACATAGAGTTTGCTGTCTGTGCATTTGTCCAGGGCAAGGCGGATCATATCCGCTGTCCAGATATCCCGTTTCGCATACTCCGTTTTCGGGAGGATCACATTGTCAAAGGGATTTCTTGCAATGATTTCCCATCGTACCGCCTGCTTAAAAGCACACCGCAGGAGCTTGATGATCTTTTCAATGGTCTTATCGCTGACATAGGTAGTAACGGCCTTTCGGGTCTTGGTAGACACCGACTTGGTTTTCTGCAAGGTTTGGATATAACCGTCAACCGCACGGGGAGTAACCGCCTGTACCTCCATATCACCGATGATCGGATTGATATAGTTCGCAATCAGCGCCGTTTGACTGTCATACATAGACACGCCCCATTTCTTTTCCCCGTAAAGAGATACGAAGTCATAAAGGAACTCGGTGATCGTCTGATTGCTTGGCGGGAGAAAAGTTCCCGTGTGCTGCTGATTTTCGATTTCCGCCTTGCGCTTCAAGGCCTCTTTGTGGGTATGCCAGGTTTCCCACTTCTGTTTGGTTTCTCCGTTTTCATCCACATAGTTGTAAACAACGGAATAGTTTTTCTTTCGCTTGATTATAGATGCCATATCGTTCTTCCTTTCTTGGATCACAGGTCGAGGGAGTCAAGCCACTCGTCAAATGACCGCTTGGAAATGCGTATGGCGTTACCAATTCGCACGATTTTGAAGTGCCCTTCTTTTACAAGGATATATGCGGAAGTTCTTCCGATGCCCAGGATTTGAGCAATATCGTCAACCGTATACGTCCTTCTTTCAGGGGTTTCTTTCTTCGTGCCGTTCCATGTTTGAGACATGAGAACCCCCTTTCAGTTATGAAAAGGAACAGCACGAATATGTGTGGGTAATATAACTTCCACTACAGCCAGCCTACAATTTTGTAGGAATCAGAAAATTCATTGTGAAAGTTGTCCCGATACCTAATTCGCTGTCAACCTCAATGGTGCCGTTATGTGCTTCAATGATTGCCTTTGCCAAAGGTAATCCCAGTCCAATCCCTTGCTTGTCCTTAGAAAAACGACTGCGATAAAACCGCTTGAAGATGTGATGTATATCTTCTGGGTGGATGCCGCATCCATTATCCGTTATCACAATTTGGACACCAGACGGCAACTCCTTCCACGCAACACGAATTGTTGCACCACTTTCTGTATGGTCAAACGCATTTTTCACAATATTGTCGATTGCCTCATTCAACCAATCACGATCACAAAAAAGAGAAAGATGATCCGAGCCAGACAGAATGATTTCTTTCTTTTCCTGTCTGGCTCTATATGCAAAATGCAGTTCAATATCCCGCATCATATCTGCAACATTTTCTGCGTTCTTTTCCAAGACAATGGCTCCGGCATCCAATCTTGTAATCTTGAGCAGACTTTGCAGCAGTGTTTCGATACGGTCAAGTTCCTGCTCAGACAAACCCGCAAATTCTTTCACGGAGGACACTTCTATATCC
>CAVIFH010000459.1:0-2376 GCA_963641615.1 bacterium
GCTACCAGCTCGAGATAAATCATAGCACTGTGGCGATGCGGTGCTAAACAGTTACTTCTTATTATTCCCGCTGATATCAATTCAGTACGCCGACACATCCATGTCCAATTACTGTATCATCTCTCTGCCGCCACCGCCTTGCAGTGCTTCCGGCAAAAGGCGATGCCATAGTACAAAATTTTCTCCCGGCCGTCGTTCAGAAGATATTCCTCATAACGACGCTCCCGGATCTGCTCCAGTGCCCGCGTGCAGGCTGCCTCCAGGCCGCTCATTTCCTTCACATACTTAAGCTCTACAATGATGCCGACATCCGGGTCATCCGTTTCGATGATAATGTCGGCGAAGCCATCTCCTGCTTCCACATTCGACTTCACAAGCCAGTCCGCATTGCCGCTCAGGATGCCCACCAGCAGCGTGTGATACGCATTTTCCTTTTCGGCTTCTTTTCCTCTGGTATCAAAAAAGCTGATGGAATTGCTCAGTACTCGGTTCAGATACTGCCGGACATTTTCAGCATTTCCCGCTGCAAAGTCCTGCCAGAAGGCCGTCAGTCGATCTGTATTCCGGAAGATCATTTCCTTAAACCATTCCCGGATCTGCAGCCTGTAGACCTCCTGCACCTCGCGGTTCGGAATCACCAGACGATAGGCGCCGTCCTCTGTCTGCCCCTGCTGTGTGAGATAGCCGGTGGTGAAAAGTACGCTCCAGAGATTGTCAATGCTGCTGTTGATTTCACTATAGGTGAGATCCAGCCGAACATGCTTCTCTATCGCCTTGCCGGCAATCAGCTGTTCAATCTCATCCCGCGTTGTTTTATCTGCCTTGTCAATAAAGCGTTTCACCAGATCATTACCGCTGGTGTTGATCCAGTATGCCTTAGGCGCACATTTCGGGTCAGCGCGCAGGTCATAGCAGTAATTGATTACATCCCAAGGACAGTACACATACTGGCCGCCGAAGCGATATCCGTCATACCACGCGCGCATATCCTCATAGTGTGCGTCCAGCTTGTACGCCGAAAGCATTTCCCTGACCTCTGCATCGGTGAAGCCGAAGTACTCATCGAATCGCACATCCGCTATGGAATGCACCTTCATGTTGTTGAGCCCCGTAAAAATGCTTTCTTTGGATACTCTGAGGCAGCCCGTCAGCACCGCAAACTGCAGACTGCTGTTGGTCTTGAGTGCTGCATCGAACATACCGCGGATAACGTCGAGCATCTCCCTGTAATATCCGTTTACATACGCCTTGTCCAGCGGCACATCGTATTCATCAATCAGGAGAATGGTTTCCTGTCCGTAATGCTTCTCCAGCGCTGCGGTCAGCATCCGCAGACTGTTCTTCATCACAGCGAGCGGCGGGTTCGGCTCTGTCAGCGCTTGGAGCATCGCTTTTTCGCTCTCCGACAGCTTAGGACTGTTCTTAAGAAAGTCTAGGCGCTCCACCTCCTGTCGGATCACCGCGCAGAGCATGTCATAGGCACCCGCAAAATCCAGTGCGTTCACACTCTTCAGCGAGACAAACACCACCGGAAACTTCCCCATATAAGCTTCGCAGACTGCCGGATACTCTGAGATTTTCAGTCCGTCGAAAATGCGTTTGTCTCCGCCGATCTCAAAGAAGTGCCGCAGCATGCTCATATTCAGAGTCTTACCGAAACGCCGCGGACGGGTAAAGAGATTCACCTTGTTCCAATTTTCCACAAGCTCAGCAATCAGCGCAGTCTTATCCACATAATAAAAATCTTCCTTTATAATCTCTTCAAAATCCTCAATTCCGAGAGGAAGCTTCTTTTGCTCAGCCATCTGGCGCCTCCTTTTAAAGCATGCATCCATCCACTACTGTTCCTAATGTCTCCATCCTAGCACAAAAATAAGTTTCTGCATAATCAAAAATCGCCCTCTGGGCTCGCGGCAGCGAAACCCAAAGGGCAATGAAAATGACAGTCGCTGTTAACCTTTACGGAATCTTGACAGGAAATCCTGCGTTTCCTTCTTCTCCGGGTGATTGAAGAGCTGATCCGGGCTTCCCTGCTCACAGATCACGCCCTGATACATGTAAACCACCTGGTTGGAAACATCCCGGGCAAAGGCCATCTCGTGGGTCACCACCAGCATGGTCATGCCTTCCTTGGCAAGCGCTGACATGACATCCAGTACCTCGCCTACCATCTCCGGATCCAGTGCAGAGGTCGGCTCATCGAAGAGCAGCACCTCCGGATTCATGGCCAGCGCACGGGCAATGGCCACTCTCTGCTTCTGTCCGCCGGACAGCTGCCGGGGACGTGCCTTGATGTACTGGGCCATACCCACATGCTGCAGGTACTTCATGGCATTTTCCCGTGCCTCCTCAGGGCTTCTCTTCAGCACCTTGATC
>CAVIFH010000460.1:0-2351 GCA_963641615.1 bacterium
ATTCTCTATACTGCCCGCTGCCAGGAGTTCACCACACCGGAGGGACAGAAGAAGGGTGCGGAGATCTGTCGGAAGCATGGCATTGACGGTATTGTCATCATCGGCGGCGACGGCTCCTTCCGCGGTGCCGGAAAGCTCTCCGCTTTGGGCATCAATACCATCGGTGTACCGGGTACCATCGATCTGGACATTGCCTGCACGGATTATACCATCGGCTTCGATACATCCATCAATACGGCAATGCAGGCTATCGATAAAATTCGTGATACCTCAACCTCTCATGAGCGCTGCTCCATCATTGAGGTAATGGGCAGAAGAGCCGGTTATATCGCTCTTTGGTGCGGCGTTGCCAACGGCGCTGAGGAAATTCTTCTTCCGGAGCGCTATGACGGTGACGAGCAGGCCATCATCAACCGGATCATCGAATCCAGAAAGCGCGGCAAGAAGCATTACATCATTGTGAATGCCGAGGGCATCGGACATTCCGCTTCCATGGGCAAGCGTATTGAAGCAGCCACCGGCATTGAGACCAGAGCTACAATTCTGGGACACATGCAGCGCGGCGGTTCACCTACCTGTAAGGATCGTTTCTATGCTTCCATCATGGGTGCCCGGGCAGCAGAGCTGCTGGCCGAGGGCAAGTCCAACCGTCTTGTGGCATACAAGCATGGCGAGTTTGTGGACTATGACATCCAGGAGGCACTGCAGATGACGAAGGATATTCCGGAGGAGCAGTACCGGATCGCCAATGTGCTGGTAAGATAAATAGAATAATTGACAACGATATTACATGCGCCGCTGACAACATGCAGGACCTGATCGTAGCGTACATTCGGCAGCAGCCGGAGCTTTGCATACCTGAGAATTACAGGTTCCGGCTGCTTGTATGAAAAACGTGTAAATTGCTTGTCGATCATTGGCAATAGGATATTGATAAAAATTTCAGTTTTCTCTTGATTTTTGTAATAACAGGTGGTATTATACCACCTGTCGCGCGGAAGTGTCGGAATTGGCAGACGAGCAAGACTAAGGATCTTGTGGCGGTTACGTCGTGTGGGTTCAAGTCCCATCTTCCGCAGCTGAGTATAAGGCCTGTGTTTGAGATTTCTCAGACACAGGTTTTTTTGTAATCTGCTAATTGCTCAGCACCACCAGTAAAATTCATAAAATGCAGAGCTGAGCTTGCTCGACGAAGCATTTTTGTGATTTTTCAGGTGGCGGGCAAGGCGCAAAGAGCCTCTGAACCGCCACATCACGCATTGTGAAGCAATGCAGAGATATGGTGCTGAATTGCATCTGATTGAGCGAGGGGAGGATCACCATGAAAATTGCAGTGATTACCGGGGCGAGCTCCGGCATGGGGCGGGAAATGGTTCTGCAGATCAATGACCGGATTCCCAATGTGGATGAATTGTGGCTGATCGGCCGGCGGCGGGAACGGCTGGAGGCGCTGGACCGGATGCTGACAAAGCGGACGCGAATTTTCGCATTGGACCTTCTTACAGAGGCGGCATTGTCAGAATATGCGGAGGTGCTGTCAGCTGAAATGCCGGAAATTGTATTTCTGGTCAATGCAGCCGGCTTCGGTTGCATTGGTTCCGTGGAGCATCTTTCCTGTGAGGAACAGCTGAATATGATAGATCTCAATGTACGGGCGCTGACAGCGATGTGCCGTCTTTCTCTTCCGTATATGGCAAAGCATTCCCGCATCATTAATTTTGCTTCCTCTGCGGCCTTCCTGCCCCAGGCGGATTTTGCGGTCTATGCAGCCAGCAAGAGTTATGTGCTGAGCTTTTCCCGCGCCCTGAATGATGAACTGATTTCAGCCGGAAAAGACTGCCGGGTGCTGGCGGTCTGTCCGGGACCTGTGAAGACAGAATTTTTCGATCTTGCGGAGCGAAGCGGGAAGATCCCTGTATACAAATACCTTTTTATGGCGGACTGCCGGAAGGTGGTGAAGCTGGCATTGATGGACAGCGTCCTGAAGAAGGATGTGTCTGTGTATGGCGGCAGCATGAAGCTTTTGCGGCTCGGCGCATCGCTGCTGCCGCATGGACTGCTTCTGAAGGCAGAACGCAAACTACAGCAGATGATAACGACTGAGGTACAATGATGCGTGAGATAAAGGTTGGTATAAATGAAGCCGGACAGAGGCTGGATAAGCTTCTCAGAAAGTATCTGAAGGAAGCCCAGAGCAGCTTTATTTATAAGATGCTGCGGAAGAAGAATATCGTGCTGAATGACCGAAAGGCAGACGGAAAGGAAATCCTGGCTGAAGGCGATGCTGTTAAGCTTTATTTTTCGGAAGAAACCTTTGCGGTGATGACGGGCCGCGGCACAGCGGGACATAC
>CAVIFH010000461.1:0-2346 GCA_963641615.1 bacterium
GGTGTAAATATTGATGCCCTTGCCCTCGGTCTGCTCGAGAAGCAGCTTCAGGTCAAGCAGGTCGTGGCCGGTTATCACGATGAACGGGCCTTTCTCCACTGTCAGCGGAACGGTAACGGGTGCGGGAGTTCCGTAACTTTCGGTGTTGGCCTTGTCCAGAAGTGCCATGCACTTGAGGTTTTTCTCGCCGACTTCCATCACAATAGGCAGCAGCTCATCCATGCCCCAATCCTCGCCAACAGCAAAGAGCGCCTTGGCAAAGAAGCGGTTCACCTCATCGTCGGTGTAGCCAAGCACCATTGCGTGGTGAGCGTAAGCCGCCATGCCGCGCACACCGAAGAGAATGAGGGATTTGAGACTGCGGATGTCCTCCTGCGCATTCCAGACATTCTCCATATCATAGTCAGCCGTGCGTCCGCATGCATTGACGCAGACGGAGCAGTCAGGAACAAGGCGCGCCTTTTCCCCGTGTACCCTATCAATCAGAGCCCGCAGAGTCTTTTCATTGAAGTTCACATTGGTGATGGTGGTAAACAGCCCCTCTATAATCAGGCGCCATGTTCCCTCGTTCACACCGGGAGCGTTATCTGTCGCGCGGGACAGTCCAACCAGAGCGCCGGTCAGCTCGTCCTGAAGCTTCGCTATATCGGCAGTCTTGCCGCAGACACCTGCTTTCCCCGTGCAGCCGGTGCAGCCTGCTGTCTGCTCACACTGAAAACAAAACATTTTATGATCCATCTTGAAATCCTCGCTTTCTTTAACAGCATCAAATTCTGCATGCTCTATCACGCAGTACGATTTTCCTTACGCTTCCTCAATTGCACCTGCCGGGCAGCTGTCCATGGCTTCCGCCGCGGCAGCCTCACAATCTGAAGGAATATCTGTTTCGATAGCCTTTGCAACGCCTCTGTCCGTCAGTGAAAAGACCTTCGGGCAGGTACCCTCGCAAAGTCCGCATCCGATGCATCCGTCATTTACAATGTACTTCATTTTTGTTACCTCTTTTCTTAAATTTATTCCAGCTCTTTTTTGAGAGCCTGACAATCATCTGCTTGCTTTTGTGATTAGATTATAATATAATTAAATCAACAAGTCGGTTGAATTTTCAACAAAAGAGGTCGCTATGAAAAATTTTTTGCCGGTTATCCGGTCTTCACAACTTTTTTCGGGCATTTCCTCGGAAGAGATAAGCGCCATGCTCGGCTGCCTGGACGCAAAAGAAGAAAGCTTCCCGAAGGGAACCTTCCTGCTGCGTGCCGGCGATACTGCGGAGGCAATAGGTCTTATACTGTCCGGAGGCGTTCTTGTCGTACACGAGGATATATGGGGCAATCGAAACATCGTTTCAAAAGCAGGCCCCGGTGAGACATTTGCCGCCGCCTTTGCCTGTGCCCCCGGCTCGGTGCTGAATGTGAGCGTCATAGCGGAAACACCCGTCACTGCTATGTTTCTGAACGTAAAACGCATCCTGAATGTGTGCCCGTCTGCATGTGCGCACCACAATCGAATTATCCGAAATCTTCTTGGCGAGCTTGCAGAGAAAAATCTGCGGTTCAACGAAAAGCTCACACATGTGGGCCAACGCAGCACCCGCTCAAAAATTATGTCCTACCTTTCCGCAGAAGCGCAGCGACTCGGAACCTATGAATTTGATATTCCGTTTTCAAGACAACAGTTCGCGGATTATCTCAGCGTCGAGCGCAGCGGCCTGTCGCTGGAGCTTGGAAAAATGAAAAAGGATGGAGTCCTCGATTTCCACAAGAACCATTTTGTCTTGAGGGTGTAACAGCCAAGAAATCCGAGTCGCGTCAGGATAACGAAAAACGAGCAGAGGCACGGACGCTTCTGCTCGTTTTACGCTGATCCGAGCGGTGATACAGGCATTATCTCCGATGCGGGGATCGACATTTCCGGCATCGTGGGGAATGATATTATCGTGGCGATCTGAGTGTTGTATGAGCTGCACGGTGCTGCTGTGCTACACGCAGTTTAAAACCGGCAGCCTTGCAAAAAAGCCTGTTCAGAGCGCATTGACCTCTTGTAATTGTTGAATAATTCTGATAGAATTATCACAGAATAATTAAGGAGGTGTTGATCCGTGATTATCAAATCTTCGACTGCGCTTCGCAACGACTACGGCATGATCTCTGATCTGGCGCATGAGGAAGCCGAACCCATTTATATCACCAAGAACGGCGAGGGCGACCTTGTCGTTATGAGTATCGAAGCCTTTGAACAGCGCGAAGAAGCCTTGAAGCTGCGCGCAAAGCTGGAGGTTTCAGAAGCAGCCCGTCTTTCCGGCGCACCCACCTATACGCTGGAGGAATCCAGAAAACGGCTGGAGGC
>CAVIFH010000462.1:0-2332 GCA_963641615.1 bacterium
TCCATGTCAATGGTGCAGTCTGCATCCTTTTCACACACCATGTCCATATGCCCCTGAAGGATTACGGGAGCATGATTTTCCATGCCGCAGGTCCCGTCCGCAAACATAATAATGTTGTTCTTTTCATCCTGAATGCAGCGAATTCCCTGCTCCGCGGCAAACGCCGCCAGGTAATCGCTGATTGCCTTTGTATTCCGGGAACCATGCGGAATGGAACATATTTGCTCAAAATACCGAAATACCTGCTTTGGCTCCAGTTCAGCCAGCTTTCCTTCACTCATAACTTTCATCCCTCCACTGTATTTTTTCCGATTATGCGGCAATTATAGCACTGCATATACAAAATGTCACCAGAAAAAGCAAAGGCCGCAGGAGCATTTCCCGCGGCCATATGTTTCATTTGCACCGAATCAGATCAGGCTCAGAATAAGCGTAAGCACAACCCAGACGATGGCAATCCACTTCGTAGACGACGCCAGGATCTGATCAATGCCGCCCTTCTTGTTCTTGCTGAGATAAGAATCGGAAGATCCGGACAATGCACCGGAGAGGCCTGCTTCTTTGCCGGACTGGAGCAACACAACAACGATCATCGCCAAGCTTGCCAGAGCCTCCAGCACAATCAAAACAGTCTTCATATTACCAAACCTCCCTCCGCCCATTCGCGGACAGCGAATATGATTCAGTCTGCTTTGTAGACAGCAAACCACTTTTCTGCAGTACAATATACCACAGCAGCGCAAAAATTGCAAGTATTTTTGTGCGGTAAATTCCGCGCGAAGTCCATCACATCAATTTCCTTTGGTATGCCGGTCAATCATCAGCATAAGGATAGGCGCGGCAGGCAAATTGAGCAGTATTGCCATATCGCCAATGGCATGGGAATCATATGTTTTAATGCATATCCGGCCCGGGGATATGGCCTTTTTCAGGCGTTCCTTTGTTGACAATTCCTTAAAATTTCAATTTTATTCATTGATTATTGTGGAATATTCGTCTATAATATGAATTATTCATGCATATCATGCAAATACTACACTATGAAAGGAAATTACAATGACCGATTCAATGTCTGCATATGAAAATGATTTTGAAGATCTGCCTGCTATTTCTCAAATGTCCACCGGACAATACCGCAACCCCACATACAATATTGTGTCCATTATGGCATATTTAATTGGTGTCAATGAATTCCACTATCAGAGCGACACAGGAGAAGAGCGGCCGCAGATTGCCGTATTCCGCAAGCTGAAAACAAATAAAAACGCGCGGATCATTCGCAATTTATGTATGGTGCGCACCGGAATCGAAAAAAATTATATATCCATAGCCAGAGCCTTTTTACACGAATTTAAAAATATCGGCTCTGTTCCGGACTATATTTCAGCCACGGCCGTAAACGAGCTGTGCGAAGACGGCATTAATCTGCACCGCAGCAGGCCGGACGTCAATCAGTACCTGATGGACATCAACCGGGAGATCGGGAACCGTATAAACAACATTAAAAATCTTTTTCCGGAATGGCTGAAATGGGAATACGTCCGGGCTCTTTTCATCATGCCAAACGGCCAGAAGCCGGAGGGAATCAAAGCAGCCGGTGCGGAATACAACAGCAACCGGAATCGCTATCCGTACCAGTGCTACATAAACTGGGAAGGCAGCGACAGCGGCAACATTCTCTATAATGACGAAAAGTTTGTAACCCTGCTCTACATGTCTCATGAGGATTGTTTTGAAGATCTCAGTCTTGTCCGGGATGCCAGCAGCAATACCTACAACAACATCTACAATTTCATTGAATCCAGCGCCAAAACCCTGATTGTGGTGGACTGCGAAAACTCCAACCCGGTCAAGCTTGCCGCCTGTCTCAGCGGCATCGCCGCCCACAATATGCAGAAGGTCCATAAGGTTCTCCTGGTTGACAGCGACTACACGACCTCCGGCTGGGGAATCCTCAGCCGAATTCCGAATCTGCCAATTGACCACATTGTGATTCCCCGAATTGTAGAGCACAAGTCACAGGTCGACATGGCTCTCGCCGCCAGAACATGCCAGGAGGTATACAAAAACGGTGTGGATTCCGTCGTCCTCGTATCCAGCGACAGCGACTATTGGGCGCTCATTCAGGCGCTCTCGGACATCGATTTTCTCGTTATGGTTGAGAGCGGGAAATGCGGTGCAAGCATGAGAAGCGCCCTCGAAAGCAAAAATATCTACTACTGCTATATCGACGATTTCTGCACCCACGCAAGCTACTCCATCAAGACAGCAGCCGTCAAGGAGCACATCCAGCAGGTTCTGGATCAGTCTCTTCAGCTTAATATCAACACGC
>CAVIFH010000463.1:0-2303 GCA_963641615.1 bacterium
CCTCAAGGGAGGTTTAATTGTGGATAAGGGGAAGAAAAATAGCAGAAAAAAAAGAAATCGCCTGTTTTTTTTGATTCCGATTTCCGCTTTGATACTTGCTGTTATAGTGGCGGCTCTGACACTTAACAGGGGATCAAGCTATAGGCTTAGGGGTAGCGCAGTCCAGTATTATGCGGAAAGCTCGGTGACTATTGAAAGCGGGGCTGTACTAAAAAGGAAAAGTGATGGAACGACAACGCTGACTCTGGGAAACTACAGCACGGAAATTAATCTGCCGATTTATTATTCGGAAAGTCGTTCGGTTGTACTGCCGGATGACATGATTTATTTTGCACCACGCAGTGGTGATTGTGCCCGCATGAAGTATTTCAGCGAGGTGGAGTGCAAAACCAACGGAACTGTTGTTGTTTATAGCGATGGCAATACCATAACCGAGGAGCCGGGATTTTTGTACGACGGGAAGGATTTGTATCTGTTTTTAGAGCCGATGGTTTTGACCTTTAACGGGTATACCATGGAGCTTCCGGCCTTGTCTTATGTGGAAGCAGTCTACGGAGGCTATATTATGGCTTTTAATTATGATACCAAGAAGATGTTCATGGAGCAGACAGAGGGCAGTGCAACGGCTAAAACACCTTCGGATGATTATACAGTTTCATTAATCGGCGATTCTATGACACTTTATGACGGAACCAAGTCTCTTTTGGCAACGAGGGCGGATTTGCTTGAGCCTTGTGGGAACTGAGAAAATTTAAGTGAAGCTTTTGCTTTTTAGATAAAGGATAAGGGGTGTCCTTATGAAAAAGTTTTTTATTGCGTTGATTGTTCTGATGTGTGGTATTACTGTATTTCTTTTTTGTGCAAAGGAAGAATTTTTAATTTCAGAGGATGAAGGATATGCTGTTCCGGCAGGCTCAGGAATTGCCCGTGCACTGGCAGGGGATGGAAGTGATCCCATGGAATTGGCAGAGCTTCACTATGATGATGTGATTTATGCCACGCTCACCGGCTATTCGGTAGGAGAAAACCACGAAAAAATTGACATCAGTTATCCCCTTTATACAAACGGCGGTGCCGGACTTCGTTTCTGGGATGACGAGAACTGGCTGATCACTGCCGATGTGGATTTGGTTCAAAGCTATGATGGTCTCTATCTTAGAGACGGAGTTACCTATAATTCTGATAAAACCCAGGCCGATTATGATGAGTTTATTATGCTGGCGCTTGACAACGGACTGTATATGAATGCCCAGAAGGCAGTTTTTAAAAATTCTCTGGGTGAGACCGTGATTCCTCTTAACAGTATTATGCTTCTGAGTGAGGATTCCATTTCATGGTATGAACAGAAAAACGGATCCCTGGCTTATCGAAGTGAGGAAGCGGTTTTTGACGCAACCATAACCATCGGTTCCCATACGTATCTCTATACTGACCTGCTGGATGGGCTAGGGTTGCTGAGCCAGGCCATTGAAAATAAAGACAACGGACATCCGGATACGGAATATATTGAGAAGGCGGCTGAGATACTTGGAAAAAATGAACAGGGAGAATCTCAGAGCGGTGGACGCGGAATTTCGAATGACAAAGCCGGGGAAAGTATAGAAAGTGGAGATAGTTCGCAGCAAAGCTCCGGGAGTGATGGTAGTAAGGAAGGGAATAATGCTGCGGTTGACAGTGCTGAAATAAAAGAGAATGAAGCGCCGGACAGTAAGTCAGGTGAGAGTGAATCAGGAAAAGATAGCTCTCAAGGCAGCAAAACAGGCTCAACCGGTACAGGTGGCTCTAAGAGTAGCGTCTCCGGATCAGCCGACGCAGGCAATTCACAAGGAGCCGGTTCAACCACAGGTGACGAATCTCAGGGATCGGACTCTGCCGGTGGAGATTCTTCAGAAGCAAGCGGATCGGAGGCCAGCGGAGGAGCAGAAGCCGGAGGAGCAGAGGCCGGCACCAAGGGAGATTCTTCCAAAGGTGACGAGGAAAAGCCCGGGGACAGTGGAACTACAGGAGATGAAACAGGGGATGGCTCCGGCAGTGGAACCGGCGAGGGCAGCGATGAGGCGCAGCCGGTTCCCTATCAGGCTCCCGTTGTGACGCTGACAGGTATTGAGCCATGGAGTTATGCCATTGGCCTTGAAACGAATGTGGATGATCCTAGTGGATCCATGGTTCGTGGCGTCAGCTATACCGTTTACCGGTCTGTGAAGGGCAGCGGAGCAACCTCTACCCGAGAGGACGGATATAAGGTTTATCCTGCCGACAGCTACAGCGGTAAATCCGCCCTGCTGCGCAAAAGCAAGACGGGA
>CAVIFH010000464.1:0-2297 GCA_963641615.1 bacterium
GGGTCATACGGATGTGTCTCATCCATGATCTGGGCGAGGCCTTCACCGGGGACATTCCGACCTTTGAGAAGACCGACGGCGATACGGCGAAGGAGGACCGGATCTTTGACGATTGGGTGGCCGGCTTTGATCGTCCGCAGCGGGAGGAGTGGCAGGGACTTCTTCGGGAAATGAATGCCCAGGAAACGGAGGAAGCAAGACTCTATAAGGCCCTGGACAAGCTGGAGGCGATTCTTTCCCACGATGAATCGGACGTGCATACCTGGCTGCCGTTGGAGCATGAGCTGCAGCTTACCTATGGAGAGAAGGAGATTGCGCATTTCCCGGCCCTGCAGGAGGTGCGGCGGCTGATCGATGCCTGGACACGGCGAAAGCTGCAGGAGGAGCTGTAGGAGGAAAAAATAGTAATTGGTTAGCACCGTATCGCCACATCGATGTGGCTGTTCTGAGACAATTTTTTTGCCTTTGTGAAAAAATAAACAAGAATTATGCCGACATTTGAAAAAACTATGGTGAAATAGCGCATGTACGCAGATAAATGCTTTTCATATATGGACATATGGACTAAGATTTATATGAAAATAATGTGAAAGCCATTTCTGAAAGGTAATATCATGCAAGCGTTCCTCCCTAAGAAGCTGCCGCGTGTCGGCATGCGTATTGTGAAAACGTTGATCTCTTGTCTGCTCGTTGCGCTGGTCTACCAGTATCTGCTGGGCGGCCGCAATCCCTGCTTCGCCTGCATTGGCGCAGTATACGGTATGGGAAACCAGTTTCAGGAGGGCTTCAAGAACGGCTTCAACCGCTTCGTCGGAACGCTCTTCGGCGGTCTCATGGTGATTCCCTTTTATTGGCTCTACTATAATGATCCATTCGGGATACCGGAAAGTATTTACCTCATTGTCGGTCTGTTCTGCGTCATCTACATTAACCTGCTGTTCGGTGCGAACAATGCCATTCAGCCGGGAACCGTGGTGTACTTCGTGGTTATGTTCACGCAGCCGATGGAGGGCTATGTCGGCTACACCATTGCCCGGATCATTGACACCGGCGTGGGCGCCATCTTCAGTCTCGTGATCTCCATGCTGCACCCGTCGGAGCTTGACCGGATTCACGGCTTCAAGCTGAAGGACACGCTGCATATCTGGCGCAAGAGCAATGAGCGCCCCCAGGGACAGCAGCACATGGGAAAAGGCTGATTTATTCCACCGGCTTCGGGAAGGAGTCCCGGTAAATCATTTCCGGCTGCTTTACCTGTACATGCATGGGCTGCGGTTTACCGTTTAAGGCGTCGATGGCCACCTGCATGCAGGCTTCGGCAATTTCCAGAATCGGAAGCTCCATCACCGTGAGCGTCGGGCAGGAGCAGCTTGTGTATACCGGATTCAGCATACATAGACTGATGATGGAAACCTCCTCCGGAATCTGTACATTTCTTCGGTAAAAGATATTTAAGGCACCCAATGCCAGCCGGTCGTCGCCGAACAGAATGACCTCCGGCCGATTCTCCAGTGCGAGATACCTCTCTGCGGCATGCATGCCGCCTTCCACAGATCCCTCCACCACCAGCTGCGCCTTGTTTGGAATTTCAATCTGATTTTCGCGGCAGCCGCTGATAAAGCCGGAAATCCGGGCATTCAGTGCAGTATAGGAATTGACTGCCTGCACAATAGCGGCGCTCCGGCAGCCCCGTGACAGCAGAATGTCGGAAATAGTTCTTCCGGCCAGGTGATTGTCAAACTTTACCGTATTGTAACGCTGTGAATTTCGATTGAAGAGCACGATGGGAACGGTCGGATTAATGCCCTCCAGGTACTGCAGATCTGTATAGCTTGCATTGGCAATGATGGCACAGTCGTAGGGCGTATTTTCAATGAGCGAGGTATCCTTATAAAGCTCGTTTACCGTGTATGGATGGATAATGATGCTGACATCCAGCTCCGGGTGCAGCTTCAGCGGATTGTTCAGCCCGGCAATGACGGTCCCCAGCATTGTCGCACGGGTATCCTGTGCCCAGAACATTGCAACCGTATATGCTTTTTTTTCTGAACTAATGGCTTTTAAAATCTGCACGGAGCGGGAAGAGCTGTACTGTAGTGCCTGCAGGGCTTCTTCAATTTTTTTCTGATTTTTGATGGAAACGCGTCCGTCGGATTTTCCGTTTAAATAGAGTGAAACAGAGGCCGTTGACACACCGGCCCGGGCAGCAATGTCTTTCAGTGTTGCCATAGCATAAAATCCTCTTGAACCAAATTCCGCCGCTGGCGGAATAGCGTGTATCCTCCCGTTAGTCATTT
>CAVIFH010000465.1:0-2223 GCA_963641615.1 bacterium
CGATGGGGTGTCCGCTGTTGTGCTGCTGCATCTTTCCCGCACGGCTGCCGCAGCCCATGCCGATGTTCTTGATGGCGCCGCCGAAGCCTGCCTGCTCATGACCCTTAAAGTGGGTCAGGGAAATGAAGATATCCGCGTCCATCACAGCTCGGCCGATATAGGCCTCCTGACAGTATTCGCCGTTCGGTACCGGTACGGCAATGTCGTCCGTTCCGCGCAGTCCGTCGCCGATAATGATCTGGCAACCTGTGGTGACGGTATTGAAGCCGTTCAGGTTCGCGCAGTCCATGTGCTCCAGCGCATGCTTGCGGCTGCCCGGGTACAGCGTGTTGCAGTCGGTCAGGAAGGGAAGACCGCCCTGCTCCTTCACGACATCCGCCACGGCCTTCGCATAGTTCGGACGGAGAAAGGCCAGATTGCCGAGCTCGCCGAAATGCATCTTGATTGCCACAAATTTTCCGTCCATGTCGATATCACCGATACCGGCCTTCTTGATCAGTTTGGTCAGTTTCATGGGGAGACTCACTCCCAGACCGGTGCGGAAATCCGTAAAATAAACCTTTGATTTCTCCATACTTATCTCCTGTTTTCTAGACATCAGTGCAGGATAATTATAGTCGATTCTCTGGGAAATGTCGATTGTCTCTGCTATCATAGGATGCAGACATTGTTCGGAAAGGAATCGAAACATGAATCGGAAAAATATCATTTACATTGTGGGCATGGGGCCCGGGAACGAGAGTCAAATGACGGCGGAGGCTATGGATGCACTGAAGGTCAGTGATGTGATTGTGGGCTACACTACCTACATTGCACTGCTCCGGGAAATGCTGCCGGAGAAAAATTTCCAGGCGACGCCCATGCGTCAGGAGATTGAGCGCTGCCGCATGGCCTTTCGGCTGGCATCGGAGGGAAATGTTGTTGCCATCGTCTCCAGCGGCGACAGCGGCGTATACGGCATGGCGGCACCTATGTTTACACTGCTTCCGGAATATCCGGATACGGAGCTTGTGGTGGTGCCGGGGATTACTGCGGCCATGAGCGGCGCGGCGCTTCTGGGCGCTCCCATCAATCATGATTTTGCAGTGATCAGTCTGAGCGACCTGCTGACCCCCTGGGAAGTCATCGAGAAGCGGCTTCGTGCAGCTGTGCTGGGCGATTTTGCCGTTGTGCTGTACAATCCTGCGAGTCATAAGCGGAAGGATTATCTGCAGCGGGCCTGTGATATCCTGCTTTCCGCAGGAGCACTTCCAACGCGGGCCTGCGGTTATGTGGAGAACATCGGCCGGGACGGTACGCAGAAGACAGTATGTACACTGGAGACGCTCCGTACTGCAGAGGTGAATATGTTCACCACGGTATTCATCGGCAATTCCCAGAGCTATATTCGGGATGGGCATCTGATCACGGAGAGAGGGTATCGGATATCATGAGCTGCCCAATGTGATGAAGAAAGATTGCAATAATCGGACAACAGTCCAAAAACAATGAAAAAACCAATAGTTTTGGGGTTGCGTTTCCAAAACTATTGGTTTTTTGTATATGTGATGATTGCGTTGAACAATCAAATGAATTAATGCATATAACACACTTATTACAATCAATGAATTGGTATTGTGAAAAGCTTGTCAGGAAAGAAGGCAGATTTCGCTTGATTTATCCGAAAAGTTAGTTTATTCTAATACCTGTAGTTAGTTAACGAGAACTAACTACAGGCATTTTGTAATTGTTTAGCGCAGCGATGTAGTGCTAAACAATTACCGGATCTTTAGAGGAGCATTTCGGATGTCAGAGCATGAATTCATCACTTTTTGCTCGCCGACATTGGCGGGAATCAAAACAGGAAATCTGTTCACGGCGAAGTACAGGACGAAGGCGGAGCTGACGGAGGAGATCCGGCGTTTCAATTTACGGTTTCGGGACAAGGGACTGCGGCTTACGCTTCTGAGCTATACGAAAACCCGGGCCAATGTTTATCTGTATCGGCCCAAGTATCTGAAGCACGATATTCTGGACAGTGAAGCGGCTTCCATTCTGCGGCGTCTTGGCTATAAGCCGGAAAATGCGGACCGCTGCGTGGCACAGCTCGCTTGGCGGATGAAGCAGTGTTCGGACCGAGAGCATTTCCCTCATGAAATCGGACTGTTTCTCGGTTATCCGCCGGAGGACGTACGAGGCTTTATGGAGCATAAGGATGAGGGCTGCAAGTGCACGGGCTTCTGG
>CAVIFH010000466.1:0-2219 GCA_963641615.1 bacterium
CACCTATACAGCCACCCGCTGCCTTTCTTGATATATTTTTCCAGTGCATACCTCATAGCGTCCATCAAATGATTAAAATCGTCTACCGGCCTGTTAAGCTTGTTCCCGAACTTGTCCTTGTCCCATGTGTAGTTGCTTATTTCTGTCAGGAAGTTGACGCATCTGGGATGTATGACAATCTCGTAGTCCTGTATGAACTGGATGCCATTGTTGATACTGTCTTTCCCTTTTTCCGCTCCTTTAATCCTAAGCCCCATTGCCCGGAGTTGGTCAATAGACTTGGGTTCCGCTGAATCTGCCGTGATCCGCTCTTTGGCGTATCCCATGGCCGTGATGTTTTGGGAGATCTTTTCATTCGATAGGCCACGTTCATACATTTCGTCCCAGGCAAATATCTTTTTAGCCTGAGTGTCGATAAATCCGCAAAACAATGCCGACGGATCGTTTGTGTACCCGAAGTCTAGCCCAAACGCCGACTCAATGTTGCACTGCTGCCTGATCTGTTCCGGTGTAAAGGCTTCTTCGTGCCAATTCTCATATACCAGGCCATCCACGATGCCCCAATCGCCTAGGCCGGCCACCGCATAACGCCTCGGGTTTCTGACTCGCATATCCTCGAACACTTTCAAGTCAGCTTCGTCTAGCCACTCATTGCACTTGTAATTTGTGGTCATGGCCAATGTTTCGTCATCCGGGTTGTCGAAGAATCTCTTTTTCAACCAGTGCCTATCGTTCCAAGGGTTAAATGTCAATGTAATCTGTTTAAACAATCCTTCCGGGCACGCTCCACGAATTGATTCGTCCAGCACATCAAAGTCGCTTTCTGAATTTAGCTCGTAAGCCTCCTCTATCCACATAAAACACAATGATCCGTGCTCTACCGTGATGGAGGTTACCTTTAACGGATCATCTAACCCTCGGAAATATATCTTCTGTTCGTTCCCGTTCTGGTTGGTGTATGTCATTTCTAGTGGAGATTCTTTTATTTTCCACCCCGCATCAACGCCAAGCCGGTGTATTGCCCATTTTAATTCCGCAAAGCAGGAATCTTTCAATGTCCGATATGTTTTCCGGATAACCAGCGCATTAGCGTCTGGGTGCGTCATAATATTGCAGATGAACCATAGGGCCGTTGTCTTTGACTTTTTTGAGGCACGGGATCCCTTGACTACCCTATACCTGCCCTCCCAGTTCCAGAAACGTTTGTATCCCTTCCCAACATAGCTGCTCAGGCTACGTGATTCTTGATTATTCATCATCGTCCTCCAGATCGTTCACAATCGTGAGGGATACGCCGCCACTAACATCAAGCTTGTCCGTGAATATGCCGTAAGTCTTACCTAGCAATTCAGCTGCCTTCAATCTGTCCTTCTCGTCCGGTGCTTTTTGCATATTCCTGGCGGAGGAAAAACCATTGCCCTCTCCTTCCACTACAACAATCTCGGATCGCGATTCTCCACGTAGTACAGAGGACAGGTATTCCATAACCTCTTGGGCGCTTGCAACCTTTTCTGACCGGATCCTTTCCAGCTGTTCGTCGATATAGGCCTTTAGATAAGGCTTGAATGGAAGATGTCGCTTTTTGACAGAGTCTGACAGTGTTTCGCTTAACCACTCATAAGCGTTTCTTGCCGTGTTTTTCGAGTATCCTGCTGCCGTTGCTGCCTTGTAAGCGTTCCCGTTATTTATGATGTATTCATTTGCAAAACTCTTTTCCCTTTCATCCAATCCTTATCACCACCTTTACAAAAAGTGCTGCAAGGTAGGAGGACATAGCACCCTTGCAGCACATAGACAGTAAACAATATAAAAAGACCAGATCTTTTTCATCCGGTCTTTCACACCTACACTATAACACAGGTCAATACTGCAATTAAATGCAATCTTTTACTTTTTTCCGAAAAGCCTCTAGTGCATTCCCGTGAATCTGATACACCCGCCGGATAGAATAACCGGTATTTACCGCGATCTGTTCAAACGTATGGTACTGTACATACCTATGGTATAGGCAATCAATCTGTGCTGCATCGTCAAGCAAGTGTATTTCATCGATAATCTTGTGCTTCAAGTTAACAAATTGGTTAATCATCGTGCTGATTTCCCGCTCTAAATCTGCGTACCTGACTATCAGCTCTTCTGTCTGATGTAAACTTATACTGCTGCGTACCTTGTCCGGGTTCATATCCCCTGCGCCTCTGTCATTGATTGCTATTGCGTAC
>CAVIFH010000467.1:0-2140 GCA_963641615.1 bacterium
GTATGCGCCCTTAGCGACGGAGCACATATTCTGTACTTCTGCACTGTAAATCATGGCAAAATTCCTTTCTTTCAAAAGGCGGTATTTCCGCCCTTGGATTAATTTTCCCCGGAAATTTCGCATTTCAGCAAAATTCGCCGTGCCCTTGCTCAATTTCCGCGTATATTATACATTCCATGCCAGAAAATGTCAATTGTATCGGTTTGACCAATCCGTACAAAAACACCGATTTAATTTGGAGCCTCTTTGACGAAATCGGCACAGATACTGCCGCTACTTCTTCAGGCTCTGCACGAAAAGCGCCTGGTCCTTCGCTTTGAAGAAGGCAGATCCGGCTACCAGCACGCCGGCACCATTCTGCTTGCAGATTTCGGCAGTATCGACGTCAATTCCGCCGTCAACGGATAGAATGCATTTGGGATTCACATGGTCCAGTTTTCGCCGCAGTGCGGACAGCTTCGGCATCATATCCCGCATAAATTTCTGCCCGCCAAACCCGGGTTCCACCGTCATTACCAGCACAAGGTCACACAGGGGGAGAAACCTTTCCGCTTTCTCAGCGGGGGTACCCGGCTTCAGAGAAATACCCGTCTTCTTTCCCGCCGCACGGATCTTTTTCAGCGCGTCAAGGGTGCTCTCTTCACTGTCTGCCTCAATATGAATTGTCAGCCAATCGGCGCCGGCACTCAGGAACCGCTCCACATACCGAATCGGGCGGTCAATCATCAGGTGCACATCCAGAGTCAGATCCGTAACCCGCCGTACCGCTTCCAGAGCCGGGAACCCAAGGGACAGGTTCGGGACAAAGCTGCCGTCCATCACGTCCACATGAATCCAGTCGGCGCCGCTGGACTCGATTCTTCCCACATCTCTTCCCAGATTCGCAAAATCCGCTGCAAGGATAGACGGTGAAACAATTGCCATAAAACGTCCTCACTTTCTCATATTGAATGCGCCGGAGAAACTCTCCGGCGCATATATACACTTTTAAGCTTAAGATTTTGTCGGCGTGCTGCCGCGGCTTGCCACATCCAGGACTACATTACAGTCAAAGTAGCTGGAGAACTGGCTGGAATACCACGCCATGGACTCACCTGTCACCATCAGACGTGTCTGCTTGACAAAGGTCGTGTTTACATCCACACGGGGCGACGTGCCGCTGTTCAGGAAGAACCGCAGTCCGCTGTTGTAGAGCACATTGAAGGTCGTGCCGGAATACGCCTCAATATCGCTGCCCCGGGCAAATACGATCGTGTCCACCTCGCCCAAAACAGGGGTAATCTGATTCGTCCAGTTGGTAACCTCCGCCTGAATCTGGAGAGTGGTCATGCTCTTGTATGCCTGATTGCTGTAGGTATAGCTTGCAATGGTGTAGCCCTTCTCCCGCAGTGCCTCTACAAGCTTCTTTGCATCCGCGACCTCGTTATCGTAGAAGGACTGGCCGAAGCGCGACACATAAGAGGTATTCGTCCGGTAGCCGAATACGCCTTCGCTTCCGGTGACCGCGAGGATCGCCCGGGCACCCTGATATACGAAATCCGGATGCTCCTCGATGAAGCTCTCCAGAATCGGCACAAGATCATAGTTGCCAATCAGTGTCTGTCCGCTGGCATCCACATAGGACGCCTTGATATTTCCGCTGTCATCCAGCACCAGCTTGTTTGCAAAGCCATGACCGTTGGCATCCGGTGTGCCGTCCTTATCCGGGTCAACCATGTACTCGAAATAGTTGACCATCGTCTCGGTAATCATAATAGGCTTTTTGCCGGAGGGAAGGTAAATCGACTTCGTGAAGAAATTTTCATTCCCGTCGATACCTGTCTGCGTCTCAACAAAGCTGTTAAAGTCTACCAGGACATAATTTGCGGCGTACAGCTGATTCAGAATCCTTGAGAATTCCTCCGTGGAAACAAAGTTCTTATTGTAGGAGCCCGCAAGATCGCCGGACACTTCCTTATTGCAGGCCCGGGATGCATCTGCCATCAGTACATGGAAGGAGAGATTCGGAATGGAGGAAACATCCTTGATTTCCGTCAGCTGGTCCTTTTCGCTCACCAGCTCTGCCTTCTTCGATGTAATCTGACTCTGATACTTGTCATTGGAGCCGGAATAGCTGTCCAGCAGTTCAATCGCGCCGTCG
>CAVIFH010000468.1:0-2128 GCA_963641615.1 bacterium
CGGTCTGCCCGTGTCTTACAAAATAAAAATGCCCCATTCCAGCCTTCCTTTCGCAGAATCTTCCGGCTCTGAATTCGTTACTGTTAAAATCCCCGGTATCATTTTCAGCTCGTCCAGAGCTTCCACACCCCAACCAATGCTGCAAGGAGTAATCCACCTTTTTCAGGGCACTGCGATTAAGGCACAGCGTTCCCGCCAGCACAGCTACAAATGTCACGCCATAGGGTACCACATGCCAGGAGCACTGCGATGCACAGGACCGTTTCCTGTTTCACAAATTGTTGTAATTTCATCAACATCCGCCATAACTCTGTTTTAACAAGCCGTCAGCGATTATTTTCCTACACAATCATTGCGATCACTGCCACGATCAATCCGATGGTAATGACAAACGGCATCAGGCAGCACCCGCATCCACCTCTTCTCGGCGGCGGAGGCGGTCCCCAGGGATCTCTTCCCATTCTATGATCACCCATCGGTCCGTGAGGGCCTCCCATTCCGGGACCATGAGGGCCGCCCATCCCCGGTCCGTGAGGGCCACCCATCCCCGGACCACCTGGTCCGTGTCCATGTTCATGCATCATTTCTGTCCCTCCTTCCATTTGGTGTTTTCATTTTACGCAACTATTCAGAGCCCATTCGCTGGCTCTGGATAGTTACCATTTTACAACACTATTTGTCATGTGCCTTTCCCCGGCACGAAAAATCCGGCCATATCAACATGTTCCAATTGCAGCAGCTTTATTTTCTTATCCATTCCCCCGGCATATCCCGTCAGGCTTCCGTTTGTGCCGACCACGCGGTGGCAAGGAATGATGATCGATATTGCGTTGTGTCCCACCGCGCCGCCGACGGCCTGCGCAGACATCCTGGAAATTCCCTGTTCCTTGGCAATCTGCCGTGCGATCTCGCCGTAGGTTGTGGTCCTTCCGTATGGAATCCGCAGCAGAATTTCCCATACTGATCGTCGGAATGCGGAGCCAACAGGGTGCAACGGCGGCATGAAATCCGGTTCTTTCCCTGCAAAATAAACGTCCAGCCAGTGCTTTGTCTGTACAAGTACAGGCGTTTCCTGCTCTACATGATCAGACGGAAGATTATCGGCATAATATTTTTCGCCGTCAAACCATAATCCGGCCAACCCGATTTCATCTGCTGCCAGCAAAATACCGCCAAGCGGTGAGGCGTAATGTTGTGTGAAGGTCATCGTTCATACCTCCGGTCTTCCTTGCGAACTTCAGCAGGCACCGTTAAAGCTTCAAAGCGCACCTTTGAAGCAGAGAGTATTGTCCAATGTTCATCTGCTTGCGCTGCACGTTTGGAAGTTCACTTCCGAGCTTGGTTCATCGCCCGGGCAAACAGGCGATTGCACCGCATTTCCGTTCCCTCTAATCTTCCCCGTACTCATCCTCCCAGTCGTCGTAGGCTTCACTTCTGGAACTGTAGGAAGATTTGTTGTCCTGATAATAGCTTTCAGGATCCTCATCATAATAATCGTCCCGTTTTCCATACAACTGATCATAGTGTTTGTTGCAGTAACCCTTCTTGTAGGTTACGCCCCAGTTCTTGCAGCCGGAGTATTTGCACTTCTTTGCTGTCGAGGAAGTCTTGGCCGATGATGAACTCGAAGAAGATCTTGTGGACGACGCACTTTTCTTCGAAGTAACAGAACCCGTCGTTTTTGTCTCTGTTTCGCTCTTTTTTGAAGAGGAGTTCAGTATTTCTCTGAACACTTTCCCGCCTGTTCCTACCATATCCTTATATTTCTCATAATGCTCAACACAAGCCTTCGCTCCGGACTCATCTTTCACAACATTATTGCAGCCATTTTCTCTGCAAGTATGATACAGACAGGTTGTGTATCCATCCTCATATATCGGTCTTTTGCAACCCGAATATTCGCAAAGATGATCGGTGCAATAATAGCTTCCCGTGGCGACAGGGTTAGAACAAAGGCGGCAGGTGCGGGTAGCAGCAAGGGCAGAAAAGGGTATAATCACACTGGCGGAAAGAACCGCCACAGTTAATGCCACATACTTATATACTTTTCGCAACATCTTTTTCTCCTTTAGCCGCTGGTTTTTCGTTGCTTTCGGCTTCTTATACAAATTCACTGTGATTGTCATAA
>CAVIFH010000469.1:0-2118 GCA_963641615.1 bacterium
GCCATATAGGAAGTCGGCACCGGAATGTTCTTGTACCGGGAAATATCTACACCCTCACTGTAGTCATGCTTATAATACTCCCCCGTTGCAATCGGGAAACGGGATACCGCACGCTTGCCGTGATCGTAAACGCTGTGCACATCCGGCGGGAAAATGGACTGCGTGTTGTCATTCACCGCCACGGCCGGATTTGCCCACCAGAGGAAGGTCTGCGGCAGCGGTGTGCGATTGTACAGCTGTCCGCGGATTTCAATGTAGGCCTTGTCCGGATACAGCGTAAATGCCGTGATCTCCTTTGTGCCGTACATCTGGTCCACATCATTGATCAGCAATGTTTTGCTGCCGTCCGGATTCTCCCTCAACTCATGATCCACCGGCATATATGTCGTCGGCCGATGATGCTGCGGCCAGTTGAACTCGATGCCGCCGGAAATCCAGGGTCCCAGAAGTCCCACCAGTGCCGGCTTGATCACATGATTGTAATAAACAAAATCGTAACCGTTGGTCTTGTCATAGGCTCGCTGAATTCTGCCGCCCAGCTCCGGCAGAATCATCACCTTAATATACTGATTCTCCAGGAAAACCGCCTGCCAGTACCGGTCATGCTTTTCTCTGCTGATGACCTGCGTAGTGGGATAGGGGTAGATCTTGCCTGAGCTTCCCTGATATACCCGCTTTTCCAGAAACATGGGATTCTGATCGGCTTCCCCGATCTCATAGGTGGGGATCAGCACCGCCTCTTCCCAGATCTTAACATTTTCCATCCCTGACCTCCTGTTCCGGCGCCAGCGGCGCACGTGTTTAAAAAAAGCTATCATTATGGTTGCTTTATATTTTCCGCATATCCGAATTTTATCCCAGACAGCGGCCTTTTTCATTCATGCCGATTGCCTTTGTATTTGGAATTTTTGCTCTATCCCAGCCTCGAAAATCCATCCCGTTTCTGGTATACTTGGGGTAATGTCTTCGGCCCTGCTGCCGGGCCTCATCTTCCATGAAAGGATTGCTATGCTCTGTACCGAAAAGCTGGTGAAATCCGGCTCTCATTACTATCTTCACACCCCCTCTCTCACTGCCCAGAAGCTTTTTCTCTATCCCACCATCATCGGAGAATTCGACTACGAGGCCGGCTACAGCATCCACCGCCGGCAATTCAACAGCTTCCTCATCATGGCCGTTACAGAAGGAGAATGCTCCCTGCATCTCGGCGGAAAGCATTACACCGCTTTGAAGGGGGATCTGGTGCTGATGGATTGCTATCAGGAGCATGAGTACGGCACAAGAAGCGGCTTTTCCTGCCTCTGGATGCACTTTGACGGCGTATTGGCGCGGGCCTACTACGAGCACATTTCCTCTCTCTTCGGCCCGGTGGTCCATGTTCCCCAGTTTAATGCCGTGCACTATCAGATCCACGAGATTTACCGGGACTTTCATCGGCATCTGGCCATTGACGAGTCAGGAGAATCCGTCCGTATCATGCTGGCCTTTTCTCTGCTGCTGACACCGCATTTGCCGGAGAAGAAGCAGAGCTACGACAGCATCCGCTTGGCGCTCAGCTATATCACAAACCACTTTGCGGAGCCTATACAGCTGGAGCAGCTCGCGGAAATCGCTGCGCTGAGTCCATATTACTTTTCACGGCTCTTCACAAAGGAAACCGGACTCACGCCTCATCAGTACATCATCCAAACCCGCATTTCCTCTGCAAAATATCATCTGACCACCAGCTCCCTTTCCATCAAGGAAATCGCCTATCAGACCGGCTTTCGGGATGAAAGCTCCTTCTGCACCGCCTTTAAGAAATATGCGGGCGATACCCCCAGCAACTACCGGCTCAACAGCAGGAAAGGGTAAAATGGTAAAAAAGAAGGCTTTGCTCATCGCAAAGCCTTTTTTACGCCCGTTAGATTTTATTCAGCATATGTTCCCATGACTTCCTTATAGTTGTCCGGTGTTACAACGGTTGCCGGAACAGCGGTCTCCATCTGCGGCTCCTTGCCGGAAATGCTGTCCATCAGCACCTGGATAGAACCCGCGCCTACCTGTGTCTCTGAGAAATAGCAGGAAGCCTTCATGCAGGTACCGTCTGCGCCCTTGTTGTTCCACTCATCCTTTGCC
>CAVIFH010000470.1:0-2108 GCA_963641615.1 bacterium
TATCCGAAGATCGGAATCATTCTGAATGTAGACGCGGATCACCTAGACTTCTTTAAGGATCTTAATGACATCCGTTGCTCCTTCCGCAAATTTGCTGAACTGATCCCGGAAGACGGGACTCTGATCATCAACAGCGATATCGAGAACTATGAAGAGCTGACCCAGGATCTGAAATGCAATATCGTCACCTACGGAAGCGATCGCAAGCGCAGCGACTATTACCCGGTCAACATCCGCTACGATGAGGCTTCGCATGCGTCCTTCACCTGCTGCCATCATATCAAAACCGGCGGGCACACCCAGCTGATCTCCCTTCGGGTTCCCGGTGAGCACAACGTTTACAACTCTCTGGCTGCCATCGCTGCCGCAGATCTTCTCGGTGTCGACCGCGGGCATACCTCCCGGGCACTTGCAGCGTTTGAGGGAACGGATCGGCGTTTTGAATATAAGGGCGATCTGAACGGCATCACCATCATCGATGATTATGCTCATCATCCCACAGAAATCCGCGCAACTCTGACGGCTGCCTCCAATATGCCGCATGACCGCGTTGTCTGCATTTTCCAGCCACACACCTACACCAGAACAAAGGCGCTGCTGGATGAATTTGCATCAGCCCTTGCCCTTAGTGATGTCGTCATCCTGGCAGATATCTATGCTGCCCGTGAGACAGACACTCTCGGCATCAGCTCCAGGACTCTGGCAGATAAGATCAAAGCCCTTGGCCATTCAAATGTGGAATATTTTCCCAGTTTTGAAGAAATTGAAAATTATGTACTGGAAAATTGCCGAAAAGGTGATTTGTTGATAACTATGGGTGCCGGAAACGTCACAGATATCGGCCCCGCCTTGCTTTCCGGGCAAAAAAAATAAAAGCTGTCCACGTTGTCCACGTTTCTTGCGTCCAAAGGAATGTGGACAACTTTTTGGCTTATTGCGCCTTTGCAGCGGCTTATCCCCATTATCCACATTGTTCACGTGGATAAGCGCATTTTCCGATTCCCGATGAGGCTGATTATTTCTGTTCAGTTTTACCATTTTGAGAGAACGGGGCAAATGCTATACTCGTCGGTATCCAAAGAAGAACATTAAAATAATCTGTTCCTGCCGTTCCGAATTCGACGTCGTGCATTCGCTGATTTTCACCCCGTTTGTACCTCGAATTCCTGAGATGGCGGCCGAAGAAACATGGGGAGTGTATTAAAATGGGGGCTTTTGCTATCTACAACGACCGCGCCAGTGACTCCACTGTCGTCTCGAATTTATTCATTGATGAATACATGAAGGATGCGAACGATGCACAGATCAAAATCTATCTGTATCTGGTTCGTATGATGTCTGCAGGCCTCGCAACCAGCATGGGCGACATCGCCGACAAGTTTAACCATACCGAGAAGGAAGTGCTGCGCTCTCTTCGCTATTGGGAGCGGAAGGGACTGCTCACCCTGCAGACCGATGCTGCCGGCAATCTGGCCGGCATCTACCTGCGTGAGCCCAAGCCTGTTGCTTCTTCCGAAAATCATCAGGTAATCTCCATTACCCCCATGCTCGCAGGAAATTCTGCTCCCGCATCGATCGATTCCGGAATTACTGCAGCTGCTCCCGCAGCCGCACCGCAGTCTCCGAGCGAAGCTCCTGCGCCGCAGCCAGCTGACATCACAGCAGATCAGCTGGAGACGTTTCAGCAAAGCGATGCGAATCGTCAGCTGATGTTCGTTGTAGAACAGTATATCGGGAAGCCGCTTTCTGTTCGTGAAGCCAAGACAATTTGCTTTATCTCCGACCAGCTCCATTTTTCTGATGAACTGATCGACTATCTGGTCGAGTATTGCGTCGGACTTGGCAAAAAGGATTTCCGCTACATTGAAAAGGTCGCATTGAACTGGGCAGAGGCCGGAATTTCCACCACTGCGCAAGCCAGAAAGAATGTGCAGGCTCTGACATCTGCACGTGCTGCTAAGAGCAAGTCCTCGGCCCGCTCGTTCCGGTCCTTTGAGAAAACTTCCTATGATATGGATGAGCTGGAGAAGCAGCTGCTGAGTAACTAGTTTTGAATTGTATCTGTTTAGCACCTGGCGATTTCAACATGAATCGACCGCTTGCGGACG
>CAVIFH010000471.1:0-2086 GCA_963641615.1 bacterium
CCATACATAAGCGTCTCTGTAAGCATATAAAAACATAATTCCCCTTTCGGGGACGGAAACCACTTCCGAGAACTTCTTCCCAACAGTTGCTCCACGGATATAAAAACATAATTCCCCTTTCGGGGACGGAAAGAAGGACTATAACAGAAGGAGTTTGACATGAGTTACCTGTACGTTTGCGAGCAGGGAGCGGTCATCGGTTACGAGGGATGCCGTTTTCAGGTGAAATATAAGGACGACATGCTCAGAAGCATCCCCGCGGAAACGCTGGAGATGATTCAGATTTTCGGCAGAGCGCAGCTGACGACGCAGTGCGTTGAGGAATGCCTGAAGCGCGGCATCAGCGTCGTGTTCTATTCGGCGCACGGATCTTATTTCGGGCGGCTTATCTCGACAAATCACGTGAATGTGGCAAGGCAGCGGATGCAGAGCGCGCTGACAGATGACTTCAAGCTTGAGATTTCCAAAAATATCATACAGGCAAAAATTCAAAATCAGGTTGTCATACTCCGGCGCTATGAGCGTTACCGCGCTTATGACGCAGCGCAGGAAATCGAGCAGATGCTCCGCCTTTGCCGCAAGGTGCCGCAATGCGGAACAATCGAGGAAATCATGGGCTATGAAGGCGCCGCGGCAAGAAGCTATTTTTCCGCCCTGGGGAATCTGATCGATCCCGCGTTTCATTTTGAAAGGCGCACCCGCCGGCCGCCGCTGGATCCGTTCAACTCGATGATCAGCTTAGGATATTCGGTGATACTCAATGAAATTTACGGCAAGTTAGAGGGCAAGGGATTAAACCCGTATTTCGGTGCGCTGCATCAGGATCACGAAAAGCACCCGACGCTTGCAAGCGACCTTATGGAGGAGTGGCGCCCCGTGCTGGTGGATTCTCTCGCGCTGAGTCTGCTCAACGGGCATGAGATTGCGGCGGAGGAATTCTATCAGGAGGATTTAAAGCCCGGCGTATACCTGACAAAGCAGGGCTTCAAGACGTATATCTCAAAGCTGGAGGAGAAATTTCACGCGACAAGCAAATATATATCCTATGTCGACTATGACGTCAGCTTCCGGCGGGCGATGGATCTGCAGATTCAGCAGTTTTGCCATGCGATAGAAAGCGGCGACCCATCGCTTTACACGCCCGTCCGAATCAGGTGACGGAAATGGAAAATTATTTCTGGAACACACAGGAGAAGGCATATTCCAAAAAAATATTCGTGCTGATTATCTATGACATAATCAACAACAGGCAGAGGGCAAGGTTTGCGAAAATGATGTCCGGCTACGGGTATCGGGTGCAGAAATCCGCATTTGAAGCCTTGCTGGAGGAGGCGCAGCTGCGAAAGCTGATAAGGGAAATTCCGGGCTACATGAACCAGGAGGAGGACAGCGTGCGCGTCTACCGCATGACCGGCACGGGCGAGGTTATATTATTCGGGCAAAACACCAGGCTTGAAGCGGAAGACGTTATTCTGATATAAGGCAATACCGCACAATACGTCTGAGGCACCTGCTCTTGGCGCATTATGTTAAATAAAAAGGGGACGTCATGAACAAAACAATCCTATTTTCACCGGTCGGCGGGACCGACCCCATCTCCAACAGCAACTGCCACGACGGCTCCATGCTGCACATCTGCAGGTGCTATCAGCCGGACACGGTATATCTGTACATGTCCGGCGAAATTCTGCAGTTTCAGAAAACGGACGGTCGCTATACATATTGCATAGACAGGCTCTCGGAAAAGCTGGGACGCAAAATCTCATATGAGATTATCGAGCGGTCGGATATGAAAAACGTGCAGGAATTTGATCCGTTCTACAGCGAATTTCGCAAAATCATATTTGATATCCGCAAAAGCATGGACGAGAGCGACACACTGCTGCTGAACATTTCCTCCGGCACTCCGGCGATGAAGAGCGCGCTGCTGGTGCTGAAAACCTTAGGTGAGTTCCCATGCAAGGCGATACAGGTTTCAACGCCGGACGCGGCGATGAATTTTCACGAGGGGCACGATGCGCACAGGCAGCACGATGCGGAGCTTCTTTGGGAGCTGGACGAGGATAACGCCGATGGTTTCATAAAC
>CAVIFH010000472.1:0-2063 GCA_963641615.1 bacterium
TAGCGATATATATTCGCGACCGTCTCTTCATGCTCTGCCAGCAAAGCATTGATTTCCAGTCCAACCAGCTTTCTTAAGCGAAGTTCCAGAATGGCGTCGGCCTGCCTCGGTGTGAAGGCCAGCTGCGAGGCCATCACGGCAGACTCTCTTGTCTTAAACCGAATGCCGTCTGTAACGCCCTCCACCAGACACTTTTTCGCCTGCTGCGTGGAGTCCGATCCGCGGATGATCTCGATGATGAGGTCAATTACGTTGCAGGCTTTGATGAGACCCTCCTGGATTTCCCGCTTCTCCTGCTCCTTGGCAAGGAGCGTCTCATATTTGCGTCTCGTCACCTCGAAGGCAAAATCGATGTTGGCCTGCAGCACCTGTTTTAGAGAAAGCGTCTCCGGGCGCCCATCCTTGATTGCCAGCATGTTGACGCCGAAGGTATCTTCGAGCTTGGTCTTCTTATACAGCAGTGCCTTGAAATTCTCAACATCCGTATCTTTTTTCAGCTCGATGACGATACGAATGCCTTCCTTGGAAGACTGGTTCGAAATATCGACGATGTCATTCGTGATCTTATTCTCATACAGGGACGCTACGTCCTGCAGAAACTTGGCGATACCGGAGCCGATCATGGTATAGGGAATCTCCGTGATCACGAGATTTATGTGACCGGATTTTCCCTTTTCCACTTCTACGCGCCCGCGCAGGCGGATCTTGCCCTGGCCGCTCTCATAGATAGCCGGCAGGGCATTTTGGTTGATCACAATGCCGCCTGTCGGGAAATCCGGTCCCTTCACATAACGCATCAGATCCCGGGTCGTCGCCTCCGGATCTTCCAGAAGTGCAATCTCCGCATCAATGGCCTCGCCCACGTTGTGCGTCGGCGTGGAGGTTGCCATGCCGACCGCAATACCTTCCGATCCGTTGATCAGGAAATTCGGGAACATGGCCGGCAAGACCGACGGCTCCTTCTCCGTTTCATCGAAGTTCGGGACGAAATCCACCACGTCCTTGTCAAGATCAGCAAGGAGCCCTTCCTCTGTGATCTTCTGCAGCTTTGCCTCCGTATAACGCATAGCAGCAGCCGAATCACCCTCGATGGTGCCAAAGTTTCCGTGCCCGTCCACCAACGGCAGCTCCTTCTTGAAATCCTGCGCCATTACCACCAGGGAATCATAGATGGAGGAATCGCCATGTGGATGATATTTACCCATCGTGTCACCGACGATACGAGCCGATTTACGATATGCTCCATCGTAGTGAATGCCCAGCTCCGCCATATCGTACAGCACACGTCTCTGCACGGGCTTTAAGCCGTCACGGATATCCGGGAGCGCACGGCTGACAATAACCGACATCGCGTAATCGATGTAGGATTTCTGCATCAGCTCCGAGTACTCGCTGGGGATGATCTGCTCTTCTATTACTTCTGTGCCAGTTGCTTTTCTCGCCATACAGCTTTAACCTTACTTTTCCCTAACGCGCGGGTCCTGACAGGTCGGTCCGCCTGGGACACGCTCTCGCTGCGTGATTTGACCTAGCGGTACTAAGCTCGCAAGGTACGCTCGCAAGTACCGAGGCAAATCAAGCGTCCCGCGGCCGGACCCGAACCTGTCTCCCGCGCTGATCACGGGCGCCACTATTAACCGCAAATGTAATTGTTTAGTACCAGTCAATTTCAATCATGCATTTGCCTGCGGTGCGCCCAATCCATATCGAAATCACCAGGTACTAAACAGCTGTTGCAAATTTATTTAACCCTGAATCGTTACACATCCAGCTCCGCATCGGTTGCATGCGCGTGGATATAATCGCGTCTGGGCGGAACATCGGTGCCCATGAGCAGTCCCGTCATCTCTGAGGCCATACGCCCGTCGTCAATCTGGATCTTGCGAAGGCGACGTCTTGCCGGATCCAGTGTCGTCTCCCACAACTGGGCGGGATCCATCTCACCAAGTCCCTTGTACCGCTGCAGCGTGAAGCCGCTGTGGGTTTTGCGGTATTTTGCCAGTGCGGCATCGTCGTACAGATACTCGCCCTCTTCGCCTTTTTTCTTCGGAACAACCTTATAC
>CAVIFH010000473.1:0-2028 GCA_963641615.1 bacterium
CCCAGATACTGATTTCCGCCGAAGATTTTGGCTGCCGAAATGGCGATGAGAATCGGCAGGAAGGTCAACGCCGTATTGGAAAACATGTTGAGAAGCTCATAGAAATGAGAGGAAGACATGCCGGGGAATACCTGCACGAGGCCGCCGAGAAGTCCGTTCAGCAGGCCGGTGGCAACGATTGCCGGAATGATGGGGACGAAAATGTCGCCGAGGCTCTTGATGGCTCTCTTGTACCAGGGTGCCTTAGAAGCCGCTGCAGCCTTCACATCTGCCTTCGTGGCCGCCTGAATGCCGGCTTCCTTGATGAATTCGTCATATACCTTGTTGACAGCACCTGTGCCGATGATGATCTGCAGCTGACCGGCTGCCTCAAATACACCCTTGACGCCGTCTGTTGCCTCAAGTACCTGCTTTTTTACCTTCGCATTGTCTGCAATGACCAGTCTCAGTCTCGTTGCGCAGTGCGCTGCACTTACCAGATTCTCTCTTCCGCCGATAGCAGAAAGAACCTCATGTGCGGTCTTCTTGTAATCCATAAATTGCCCCTTTCACATTGGTTTCATATACTTTGTGAAACCGATTTCATTTGATAGAGCAATTATACGTCAAAAAATACAATTTAGATATTGACAAATCAGCATAAGCTTTTTCTCTGAAACCGTTGATTTCACACAGTTTCACATTTCCTGTCTGTGGATGCCCGCTCAACAATTTCAAAATCCAGCTTCAGAATTTTAGGGACCGATGTCTTTCTGCCCAGTGCATTCATCAGCATCTGCGCGGCTTCTATCCCCGCTGTTTTATAATGCAGTTTTGCCGAGGTAAGGGGCACGGCTGTAACTGCCCCAAGCTTGGAATCTCCCACGCCGCAGATCATGAGGTCTTCGGGAATGCGGATGCCGTTTTCTCTGCAGTACAGAATGGTACCGGCTGCAATGGTGTCGGTCGCGCAGAAAACAAAGTCCGGCATGCCAGCGCCCTTCAGGATCTTTTTGGCACAGCGATAGCCGGAATCGATATTAAATTCCGAAATCACGGAATTACCGGGATCCAATACCATTTTGTGCTTCGCAATGGCATTCAGAAAGCCTTGATGCCGCGCCTCTCCCGAAGCCTTATCACTGTCGGTAACCCCGATATAGCCCGGAATTCTTCCGCCTTTTTTGATCATCAGCTCCGTCAGGGCATAGGTCGCGCCGTAATCGTCGTGACACACACTGTTAAAGCCCTTGTACTGCTGCCCCACAATCACAACCGGAATGTGCATTTTGTTCAGGATTGAACGATGGGTAGCGGTAAATATGGACGCCAGCAGAATCACCCCATCAACCCGGTTCTGCCGAAACAGCTCCAGATACTCTATTTCCTTATTGAAGTCATTGGCCGTGTTGGCAAGAATAATCTGATACCCCTGCTCCGAAAGCACCTGGCTGATCCCTTCAGTGATTCTGGCACAACTCTCGCTGGAAAGCTTCGGCAAAATCACACCCACCAGCTTGGTCACCCTGGTTTTGATGGACCGCGCGGAAATACTTGGTGCATAGCCGGTTTCCTTTATGGCCTTTTCAATGATTTCTCTCTTATCATCGGCGAGATAACCCTTATTGAAATACCGGCTGACAGCGGATTTGGACACGCCGGCATATTCTGCAAATTCTGAAATATTCATACGCAGTCATTCCTCTGCAAAAGCCGCACCTTCTCATAGGCCTCGTCCGGTATGCCAATGTCTTCGACCACCACTTTCCCGGCATACGCTCTGCCGTCGCCGTCCACCAGTCCTGTTTTGTTTCGGCCGAAGGTGATGGTCAGATCAGCTGCGATACCGCAGCCCATCAAAGCACCGGTATCCGTATTGATGCCCGATGGCGCATCAATTGCCAGTACAAATGTATGCCGATGCCGGTTGGCTTCCTGAATCAGATCGCGGTAAATTCCCGCAATCTCCCGGTGCAGGCCGATACCGAAAATGCCGTCGACCAGAACATCCCCATCCGGCAGCAGAACTGAATGGTCATAGATCGTGAC
>CAVIFH010000474.1:0-2008 GCA_963641615.1 bacterium
GCTTCATAGCTTTGCTTCCATTGCGCCGTCAGCCGGTTATTCTCCTGCCGCAGCACATCTTCCTTGTCCGTAAAATTACGGTAGAAAGATGCCCTGCCCACCTGCGCCGTGCTTACCAGGGCACTGATGGAAATATCGGCAAAGGGCTGCTCCTGCATCATTTTCAATAGAGCCGCAAGGATTCGGCTGCGGACATAGGTGTTCTTCTCCTGATTATTCATTAGCTGATACATCTCCTTGCACTTTGTCTCATTCTGGCTGAGACGATTGACTCAGCGTTCCTTATACGATACACTTGTCTCATCAAAAAGTCAAGGAGTTATTTTATGACACTCACATCAAAGCGAATTTTAATTCTCATAACGATTATCCTTACCGGTTTTATTCTTGGACGGCTGGCAGTGCGTGCGTTGATGAATCTGCTGCTGGGCGGTACGCTGTTTGGAGGAAACATCCTGTGAGCAAGGCAAAAAGTGGAAAGAAGGTGCAGGCTGTGTCGGTTGGAGTTGGAATTTTAGCGTTTCTGCTGGCCTTTAGAGCAGGAGTTGTAAGCAAATTTGCCATTCAGCCCGGTTGGGCAAAGGCATACAGCGTAAAATGGAGCGGCGAGATCGGCACCTTAAAAGAGGACTTAGCTTACGGCGATAGGGAGGCCAATAAGTTCGACCTGTATCTGCCGAAGGACAGCGGCAAATCCCATTACGGACTTGCCGTCTACCTCCACGCGGGCGGATTTACTTCCGGGGACAAATCCGATGACCGGGATATGCTGGCGTGGCTCTGCTCTAAGGGGTATGTAGCGGCGGGCATCAACTACACACTCCGCACGGAAACCAACACCGCCAGCGTTTTGAGTCAATCCGAGGAAATCAATGCAGCTATCCCCAAAGTCGTAGAAGTCGCAGCGGAGGCAGGCTATCCCATTGATAAAATGACCGTTGCCGGTGGCTCTGCTGGACACGCACTTGCCATGATCTATGCCTACCGCGACGGAAAGGATGCGCCTGTGCCGGTGGTGTTCACCTTTGGCGCAGTAGGTCCGTCCAGCTTCGTGGCAGAGGACTGGGGAATTTTCGGCGTCGGATTGGACACAGAAGAATCCAGAACAGCCGGTGCGGTGCTGTTCAGCGTCATGAGTGGGCAGAAAATCACGCCAGAGGAAATGGTGGACGGCTCCTATTTGTCAAAAGTCCACTCCATTTCTGCTGCTGACTATGTGCCGGAGAATCCTGTGCCAACGGTGGTAGCCTATGGAGCCTGCGATAAAATGCAGCCCTTTCTTGCCTCCAAGCGGTTGGAGGCTGCCTTACAGGAGAGCGGTGCAGACTATCGGTATTTTGTGATGGAACACTCTGGCCACGGCTTGCAGAATGACAATAAGGTTTACGCCGCCTATATGAAAGCCGTAGAAACATATTTGGAGAAGTATATGGGAGAATGAAGTGAAAATTGTTTTGAAAATTCTGAAATGGGTGGGCATTGTGATTCTCGCCATTGCTCTGCTGCTGGTGATTCTGCTGTTCATCCTGTCCAAGAAGCCCTTTGTGCCAGGCAACTACACGAAAACCGTAGAGACCGGCGGCGAGTTGGAGGAAAAATATCTGGCGATGGGACAATATGAGGTCAAGCATACGGAAGCAGATGCCCCGGAGGATTGGGGAAAGTTCATTACATACTACCCTGCTGAGATAGAAACGGGGAGCAAAACCTATCCTGTGGTGGTGATGGTCAACGGCACCGGTGTCTATGCGTCCAAATATCCGGCGCTGTTCGAACACCTTGCTCCGTGGGGCTTCATTGTCATCGGGAACGAGGACCCCAGCACCTGCTCCGGGGATTCCTCCGATGCCACGCTTGCTCATCTTTTAGATCAGAATGATGACCCCGACAGCGCATTTTATCAGAAGGTAGATACTGCCCACATCGGCATCACCGGCCACTCGCAGGGCGGTGTGGGCGTGTTCGGTGCTGTGACCACTCAGCCGCACGGTAATTATTATACCTGTGC
>CAVIFH010000475.1:0-2000 GCA_963641615.1 bacterium
GAACTTTACCTGTGTTATTACGGATTATCGGAGGAAATTTTATAATGCTTAGTAATATATTCGGAAAAAATGCGGACACGAAAATCGAGGAGGAAAGCATGGAAGCAAAGAGACCTGTTTTTTCAAAGTATAATCCGGAGCTGTTCATCAATGTCTACAAGGGACACTTCGCATCGGATCGTTTTCATACCAATTACTATCTGGATATGAATCCGATGAAGATCCGGCAGAAGACGGCGAAGCTGGCGGCAGATGCCATGGCAGCAAAGTACATTCAGAAGGTAAACGTTACCCCCAATATCTTTATGGGCGAAAACTATGCCGGCCTTGCCAACAGTATGGCGCAGACCAAGCCGATCGATACCATTCTCTGCCTGGACGGATGCGAGCTGATGGGCGCCTATGTGGCGGAGACCCTGTCGAAGAGCGGCATTACCACCAACAATTTCCATCATTCGTTCAATGTTATGACACCGGAATTCGATGCCTCCGGCACCATGGTGGTGCGGGATGCCATCAAGGATAAGTTCAAGGGAAAGAATGTGCTGATCATTCTGGCAACCGCTATGCACGGCATGACGATCAAGCGTGTGCTGAAGACCGTAGAGGAATACGGCGGAAACATTCTGGGAATTTCTGTTATCTTCTCATTGGTGGATGAGATCGAGGGACACCCGGTGAACAGCATTTTCACCAGCGCAGATCTGCCGGACTTCAAGCTTGTGGAGGAGGCTGAATGCGAGGCCTGCAAGAACAAGGAGCCGCTGGACGGCATCATCAATCATTACGGACTGAATATCATTTAAAGGAAGAAAAGGGAAATGCCGGGGCAGCCGACATTTCCCTTTTTTGCACGTTTTTAATATGTAATTGTTTAGCACCACCAGAAAAAATCATAAAATGCGAAGCTAAGCTTGCTTGGCGAAGCGCTTTTGATATTTTTCTGGTGGCGGATAAGGCGCGGAGCGCCTCTGAACCGCCACATCGCGCATCGCGAAGCGATGTGGCGATGTGGTGCTAAACAGTTACTTTAATATTTAATCTCCAGCTCGCGATTGATGATCCGCAAAAGCTTTTCGCGGTCTAGCAGGATGGTGCTGTGTCCGTCCTTTTCGATGATGCCCTGTTTTTTGAGAGAGCTCATGATGCGGGCTACCGTTACATCGTGGACGCCCAGGTATTTGGACAGCTCACTGTAGGTGAAGCAGGAGTCCAGACGGCGCTTCCCGCGGGCATCCGGGAAGGACTGCTCATCCAGAAGATAGCAAAGGCGTATCACGGCCGAATCATCCTGGTTGAGGGCGTAGTGATCCAGTATATCCCGGTAATTGTCCAGTGTTTCGTGCAGCAGGAGATCCTTCACGTCCGGGCGGGAAAAGAGAAGCTCGAACTGCTCCTTCGGGATGCGGTAGACGGTGCAGCTTGTTTTGGCCACAATCATAAAAAAGAAGGAATGCGGCTTGTAGCGCATTTCGGTTTCTTCGTCGTGATGGTGCTTGGAAAAAAACGGAGCAAAACCAATGCAGTGCGGGCCGCGAAAATACATGTAAATGAATTCGTTGCCGCTGTTGCTGAGCGTGCTGAGTGCTGCGGTCCCTTTGGCGAGGATGAAAATGGCATCATCGTCATTGTCCATCATGCTGCCGCCGATGACATCGCCCTTTTCAACCAGCAGTTCTTTGCCGTAGGGATAGAGGTCCTCGAGCCTTGTCATATTTTTGAAAATATCTTTTGACATAAAATTCAGATTAAAACTCCCTTTTTTATTAACCTCAGTATAGCACAAAAATTCTGTTTATGTGAGAAGCAACTTGACGTTATAGAATCCATTGATAATGGATCATTGCTATTTCCTACTATGCAGATGGGTAATAAAACTGTATAGTAGGCGAATATTCCGAAGCAGCGACCGAATGGCAAAAGGGAGAACTTAATCCACGAGGTGCAAACACAGAAATGAAACGTTAAATAAATAACGGGGATATTAACCTGTGTTATAC